>CANBQX010000106.1 GCA_947371775.1 Comamonadaceae bacterium | reverse complement strand
GCCTGCGAATACTCGGTCGGCCTGAACATGGGCGGCGTCGATGCGTCCGCCGGTCAGGAATTCCGTGTCTTGTCGTATCTGCCTTTGGCCCACGTGTTTGAGCGCGCGGTCATTGAGTGCAACTCCCTGGTCGTGGGCCGTGTGCATGTGTTTTTTGCCGAATCGCTGGACACCTTTGCCGCGGACTTGCAGCGCGCCCGTCCTACGCTGTTTGTGTCGGTACCCCGCTTGTGGCTCAAGTTCCAGCAGGCGGTGTTTGCCAAGATGCCGGCGCGCAAGTTGTCGATTCTTCTGAAAATTCCGTTCCTGGGCAAAGTGGTGGCCAAGAAGATCTTGGTCAACCTGGGCCTGGACCAGGTGGAGATGGCCTTCAGCGGATCGGCTCCTTTGCCGGCGGACCTGATTCGTTGGTACCGCAGCCTGGGCTTGCAGCTGCTCGAAGGTTTGGGCATGACCGAAGACTTTGCCTATTCGCATACCGCAACCCTTGAGTTCAGCGAACCTGGCTATGTGGGCGTGGCCAACCCCGGCGTGCAGGCGCGCATCAGCCCCGAAGGCGAGATTCTGGTCAAGTCGCCAGGCCAGATGGTGGGCTACTACAAGCGCCCTGATCTGGACGCCGAGTGCTTCACCGAAGATGGCTTTTTCCATACCGGTGATTTGGGCTCTTTGGCGCCCGATGGTCAGCTCAAGGTGACCGGCCGCTTGAAAGAATTGTTCAAGACCTCCAAGGGCAAATACGTGGCACCTGCGCCGATTGAGAACCTGCTCAACAACCACCCCCTGGTGGAAAGCAGCATGGTCTCCGGCTTGGGGCAGCCTGCCGCCTATGCAGTGGTGGTGCTCGGTGAAGAGTTCCGCCCCAAGCAAAACGACCCTGCATTCCGTGCCGATGCGCAAGCGCAGCTCGAGCAGTTGCTGGGTGAAGTCAACGCCCAGGTGGCCGACTACGAAAAACTGCAAATGATTGTGGTGGCCAAAGACCCGTGGTCCATCGAGAACGGTTGCCTGACGCCCACCATGAAGATCCGCCGCAGCCGTATCGAGAGCGTGGTCGAACCCAAGGTGGACGGCTGGTACGCCAACAAAAGCCCGGTGCAGTGGGCTTAAGGGCCTGAATCAGCTGCGCCGCACGCGGACCATAAAGTCCGCCGTTTGGCGCAGCGCGTCCCGCGCCTCGGGCAGCAGGCTGGGCATGACCGCAAACGCGTGGGGCGTGCTCTTCCATTCCAAACAGGTGCTGTCCTGGCCCAGCGCTTGCAGCTTGCGATGCAGGCTGCGCGAATCGTCCAGCAAGACTTCGGTTTGGCTCACGACGGTCAGGCAGGGCGGCAGGCCCTCTAAATGACCAAACAGCGGCGAAATGCGTTCGTCGGTGCGCACCATGCCAGGGGCGTACATGGCGGCAGCGTCTTCCAGGAGCGGGCGCGCCAGCATGGCGTCCTTGGCGGCATTGCTTTGGTAGGTGGCGCTTTGGTGTGTCATGTCCAGCCAGGGTGAAAAAAGCACTAGGGCACGGGGCGCAGCCAAGCCCGCATTGCGGATCCCTTGGGCCGTGAGCAGCGCCAGGTTGCCGCCAGCACTGTCGCCGCCCAACATGATTTGACTGCCCGCAATGCCGCTGTCCAGCAAGGCACGGTAGACGGCAAAAGCATCGTCACGCGCCGCAGGAAAAGGATGCTCGGGCGCCAGCCGATAGTCCACCATCAGCATGCGAACCTTGGCCAACAGGGCCAGATGCCGGGCCATATCGCGGTGGCTGTTCACGCTGCCTGCAATGTAGCCGCCACCATGGGTGTACATGCACACTGGCGCCGCTTTGTCGCCCACCAGTTCCAAGGGCTCCACCCATTCCACCTTGACGCCTGCCATCACATCGGCGCGTACCGCCACCCGCGGGTTGGGTTTGCTTCGGTCTTGGTCCAGAAATTGACGGCCTTTGTTCAAACGAATTTCGGCGGGAATTTTCAGGCTGGCTTTGAGGCGGGCTTTCAAAAAACGGCTGATCAAAAAATTTTGAATGCTCATGGTGTTTTCTTTCGGAGTCGTAGGGTGTTATTCGGTCACAAAATCCTGGGGCCGAAACCGCGCCAGGTGTTTGCGCATGGTGAAAGTAGTCCATGGCCAATTGGTGCTGTTGCGGCCGTTTTTGTCGAGAAAATAGCTGGTGCAGCCGCTGTTCCACACGGTGCTTTGCAGTGCCGCTTGTACTTGCGTGTTGTAGCTGGCCATGCGCGTGGGATTGACGGCAACTTGCGAGAGGCCTTGCTTGCGCGCGGTGGTGATTGCCGAGACGATGAATTGAAGCTGCGCTTCAATGATCACAAACGCCGAGGTGAAGGTGTACAGGTTGGGCCCGAAGGTCAAAAAGAGGTTGGGGCAGTCCTGCGCCATGGTGCCCAGGTAGGCCGAGGGCGACCCTTGCCAAAGGGCCGACAAAGGCAGGCCGCTTTGGCCAATGATGCAGTTCGCAATCGGCGGGTTGGCCACTTCAAAGCCTGTGGCAAAAACAATCGCATCGACCTCCGAGCGGCTGCCATCGCTGGCGATGAGCTGCTGGCCCTCAATTTTCACAACGTCGGGCGCGACGGTCACATTGGCCTGGCTCAGTGCGGGATACCAGCTGTTGGACAACAAAATGCGCTTGCAACCCACCGAGTAGTCAGGGAGCAAGCGCGTGCGCAGCGCAGGGTCGGCCACGCCTTTGCGGATATTTTTCACGCCCTGGGCTTGAATGCGTTTGAGCGCCCAGGGGTAATTCAGGCTGGCATTGAGCAACTCAAACTGCAGATACAAAGCGGTGCGAAACAGCCGCTGCAGCCAGGGGTGCTTGGCAAAGCGTGCCTGCCAGCGTGGCGCAATCGGCGCATCGAGCTTGGGCAAGACCCAGGGCGCAGTGCGTTGGAACAGCGTGAGGCTTTGGACCAGCGGCTGAATCTTGGGAACGAACTGGATGGCCGACGCACCCGAGCCAATCACCGCCACGCGTTTGCCACGCATGTCATAGCCATGGTCCCAACGCGAGGAGTGAAAGTGCACGCCGGTAAATGTGTCCAAGCCCGGCACGCGCGGCAGCACCGGCACATGCATGGGGCCGCAAGCCATCACGACAAAGCGCGTCCACAGCACACCTGCATGGGTTTGAAGCCGCCATTGTTTCTTGCGGCTGTCCCAGCGCGCCTCCGTCAGTTCATGGCCCAGGCGAATACGGCCCAACACGCCAAAGCGCTCGGCCGTATCGCGCGTGTAATTTTTTATTTCCTCCTGCTTTGCAAACAGGCGGCTCCAGCGCGGATTGGGTGCAAACGAGTAGGAGTACAGCGCCGAGGGCACGTCGCATCCGCAGTCGGGGTAGCTGTTGTCGCGCCAAACGCCGCCAATCTCGTGGCTCTTCTCCAGCACCACACACTCGACTCCCGCTTGGTGCAGGCGGATGGCCGCACCAATGCCTGCAAAGCCCGCACCCACCACCACCACCTCGTGGACGGTGCCTGGGTCGGTGGCGTCAAACGCGTTCCCCGTCGGGGTGGGCATGCGGGGCCTGCTCAGGCCGGTTTGGCAATCGCCGCTTTGCGGTCTGCGTTGACCTTTTGAGAGCTGGCGCGCTCGCCCACCAGCTTGGTGTAGGCCTTGTAGTCCACACCTGCGCTCAGCAGCAAGTCTTCGCCATAAATCGCACGGGTTGACATGCCCACCAGCGGCAGGTTGCTAAAGGCCACGCAGTCTGCCAGTGTGAAGGTGTCTCCAGCCACATAGGGCGAGAATTGGACCAGGCGTTTGAAGGCGGCAATGTTTTTGTCCAACTTTTTGCGCACGGCTGCTTTGGTCTCGTCGCTCACGGTGCCGCCAAAAAAGGCCTGGCCATATAAATCGCGTGCCACCAACTCCAGGTGCAGGTTGATGAAGGTGATCAGCTCGCGCACCTTGGCCGCGGCGAATGCGTCCTGCGGCACCAGCGGATGGGCGGGGTACTGGGCTTCCAGATAGTCCAGGATCACCGCGGTTTCGCACAATCCACCCTGGGGTGTGCGAATGAAGGGCACCTTGGCCAGCGGAGAGGCAGACAACACCGCTTCTTCTTTGCTGCCCGTCAGGACATATTCTTCGGTGAACGCGATCTCTTTTTCAAGCAGGGCGTGCTTGACGATGTTGTAGTAGTTCGAGATGGCAAAGCCGCAAAGTGTGATCATGGTGCAAATACTCCGGGTGGTAACGATTCCCCAGTGTAATTTGCCCGGCCCAAGCGGGAGCTTTGCACTGCCGCTTGGGTGACAAGCCAGGCGTGCTGGCTGTCAGAGCTGGGTTTTATTTGACTTCGGTCACAAACTCCGAGGCAGGGCGGCGAACCTTGGGCAGGTTGACCAGCCAATCTTTGTCGGCTTCGCGGTAGCCCAAAGGCATGATGGCCACGCTGCGCAGGCCACGGGCTTTGAGGCCCAAAATGCCGTCCAGCGCTGCGGGGTCAAAGCCTTCCATGGGCGTGCTGTCCACGCCTTCTTCGGCGGCAGCCACCAGCGCCATGCCCAGACCGATGTAGGACTGGCGCGCTGCGTGCTCAAAATTGACCTGGGGATCACGCACGGTGTAGGTGGCCAGCAGGTTTTTGCGGTAGGCGTCACCGGCTTCGGTGCTGCCACCCCGCTGGGCGTTGGTGTAGTCAAAAATCTGGTTGATACGGTCGGCGGTGTAGTTGTCCCAGGCCGCGAACACCAGCACATGCGAGCCGTCGGTAATCTGGCTTTGGCCCCAGGCAATGGCTTTGATTTGCTCGCGCACCGCGGCGTTGGTCACCACAATGACTTCAAACGGCTGCAATCCGCTGGAGCTGGGTGCCAGGCGGATGGCTTCCACAATGCGGTTCACTTTGTCTTGGGGAACGGCCTTGCTGGCGTCCATTTTTTTGGTGGCATAGCGCCATTGGAGTTTGGATTGCAAATCAGACATGGGGAACTTTCGTTGGAGGGTTGTTTGGAAAATATGAGCGCATCGGTCCAAAGACCGAGGTCACTACACAGGCGATTATCGCGAGTTGGGCGTTGACTCGCGGCCCAAGATGGTTTTGCGGCAGGTTCGGGCGGCGTTGCGGTGTCGGCTGAGTGATTGAGAGGGGCGCATGGGCGCTGACTTGAAGCGCGGGGCTTCTTGCAGTCTTGACTTACGGTTGCTCGCCCAGCAAAGCTTGAACAACGGTGATCAAGCCAGGTAGCGACTGATGAGCAATCGTCCACACCGCGACGCCGCTTCCCGCACATCCCACAAAAGAGCGCGAGGGTCACGCTGCATAGATCGACTCACGGTGCTGGTTGATGCTTGCCAGCACAAAGGGGTTGCGCACGGCACCGGGCTCTATCAGATCGACGCCCCGGCCCAGCAGTGTTTCCAGCTCTGACTTGATGCCAAAAAAGCGGTGCAAGTCAGCGGGGGCTTCGGGTGAAAACTCCACCAAAAAGTCGGCATCGCTGCGCTCGGCGTCAAAGTCATCGGCACGGGCGGCCGAGCCGAACACCTCCAGCCGCCGGATTTGGTATCGCTGGCAGATGGCCGAAATATCGGCGCGGTGTTGGGCAATGGCGGGGTGCATGGGGCAAGTTTAGCGAGGTACTGCGGCTAAGGGCAATGAGACCGATTTCAAAACTATGACGATCTCAAAACCCCGACCCCGGCTCACTCAAAAACGCCAGCTCCTCGGGCGTGGACTCGCGGCCGAGGATGGCGTTGCGGTGGGGGTAGCGGCCGAAGCGCTCGATGATGGCTTGGTGGCGCAGCTCGAAGCGCAGGTTGTCTTCCAGGTGAGTTCGGTGAACCAGAAAGCCAGAACGTCGTGGGCTTGCATGACTCAGTTCACCCGGTCTTGCCTATAGCGTGGGCGGCGGTGCATATGCGCCACCGCCACGACCAAAATGTCATCCTGATCGATGCTGTAAATGACGCCGTATGGAAATCTGCGTAGTCGGCAGCGACGCGTCTGGTTTGAAATTGGATGCCAGCCAGTGGGATGGCGCTCAATGAGCTGGATGGTGCGAAGAAACTCCACCAAAAACGAATCGCCCAAGCCTGAGGCTTGTTGGGCGTACCAATGGATCGCCTCGTTCAGCTCGGATTGAGCTGCGGGCAAGAGGCGCACGCTCATGCCGTTTTGACTTGGTATTTGGCAATGACCTCGTTCAATGGAATGGCTTGAACCTCACCCCGACGGTAAGCCGCCAGCCGAGCCTCGGCCTCTTGTGCCCATAGCGCATCCAGAGACTCGTCCCGTTCATCCAGGGTGTCCAGGATCTGATCGACCAAAGCCATGCGCTCCTCGGGGGGCAGTTGAGATGCTTGATCGCAGAGTTGCTTGGCGGTTGGCATGTGGGGCTCCAAAGGGCAGGGGAAATCAGTTTAGCGAAGTTCAGCACCCAAGGAAATTCAAGGCTTCCGCTTCAAAGACAGCTTGAAGGTGTAACCCAGCTGTGACGCCACATTAACCAGCGAATCCAGCGTGAATTTGTGGGTGTGGCCTTTGACTCGCGGCCCACGATGGCGTTGCGGCAGGTGCGGGCGGCGTTAAACCACCGGGTTGCTGATCTTTCCGGTTTTCCAGCTCTGGGTGGGTAACTTCAGGCCCTGGGTTGCCAATTGTTTGCGGGCGTGCGCGGCGGCCTGCTTGAGCGC
>CANBQX010000105.1 GCA_947371775.1 Comamonadaceae bacterium | reverse complement strand
GAGCAACTGTGGGACACCACGCTCAACCCCGACACGCGCCGCTTGCTGCCCGTGGCCCTGGGCGCAATCGACTTCGGCCAGACCGAGGCCTTGATCACCAAGCTCATGGGCAAAGGCGAGGCCGCCGCCCGCCGAGAGCTCATGGAAATCCACGGGGATTCCGTAGAAATTGATGTGTGATGTGCTGCAGCCCAGCAAGCGCAATGCCCCGTAATTAGCGACAAGCCAAGCATGACCGACCAACCTATTCTCGACCTCGCGCCCGCATCTGAAGGCGACGACCAGCTCAACCTTGCCAACTATGCGCAGCGCGCTTATTTGGAATACGCCCTCAGCGTGGTCAAAGGCCGCGCCTTGCCCGACGTGTGCGACGGCCAAAAGCCGGTACAGCGCAGAATTTTGTACAGCATGTCGCGCATGGGCCTGGGCTTTGGCGGGGCCAACGGCAATACCGGCGCCAAGCCCGTCAAAAGCGCCCGCGTGGTGGGCGATGTGCTGGGCCGCTTCCATCCCCATGGCGACCAGGCGGCCTATGACGCCCTGGTGCGCATGGCCCAGGATTTTTCGCAGCGCTACCCGCTGATCGACGGGCAGGGCAATTTTGGTTCGCGTGACGGCGACGGCGCGGCCGCCATGCGCTACACCGAAGCGCGTCTGGCCAAAATCACCAGCCTCCTGCTCGACGAGATTGACCAGGGCACGGTGGACTTCCAGCCCAATTACGACGGCTCTACCGAAGAGCCGCGTCAGTTGCCAGCCCGTCTGCCGTTTTCCTTGCTCAATGGCGCAAGCGGTATTGCGGTGGGCTTGGCCACCGAGATTCCCAGCCACAACCTGCGCGAGATTGCTGACGCCTGTGTGGCACTGGTGAAGGCGCCCAATCTGTCGGACGCCGATCTCTATGCCTTGGTGCCGGGGCCGGACTACCCCGGTGGCGCGCAAGTGATCAGCCCGGCATCAGACATTGCCGAGGCCTACCGCACAGGGCGCGGCTCGCTCAAAGTCCGGGCGCGTTGGAAAATTGAAGACCTGGCGCGCGGCCAGTGGCAACTGGTGGTCACCGAGCTCCCGCCGGGTGTGAGCAGCCAGCGCGTGCTCGAAGAAATTGAAGAGCTGACCAACCCCAAGGTCAAGGCCGGCAAAAAAGCCCTGTCGCTGGACCAGACCCAGCTCAAGGCCAGCATGCTGGCGGTGCTGGACGTGGTGCGCGACGAATCGGGCAAAGAAAACGCGGTGCGCCTGGTGTTCGAGCCCAAGACCAGCCGCATTGAGCAGCAGGAACTCATTACCGCGCTGCTGGCCCACACCAGCCTGGAAACCTCCAGTCCCATCAACCTGACCATGGTGGGCTTGGATGGGCGGCCCACCCAGAAGTCGTTCCGGCAAATGCTGACCGAGTGGATTGCGTTTCGCCAAAGCACGATTGAAAAGCGCTCGCGCCACCGCCTGGGTAAGGTGCTGGACCGCATCCATATTCTGGAGGGGCGCCAGCTGGTGCTGCTCAATATCGACGAGGTGATTGCCATCATTCGCCAGTCGGACGAGCCCAAGGCTGCGCTGATGGCGCGCTTCAAGCTGAGCGAGCGCCAGGCCGAAGACATTTTGGAAATCCGCCTGCGCCAGTTGGCTCGGCTGGAGGCCATCAAGATCGAGCAAGAGCTCTCGGAGCTGCGCAGCGAGCAGCAAAAGCTGGAAGAAATTTTGGGCAATCCGTCAGCCCTGCGCCGCCTGATGGTCAAAGAAATCGAGGCCGACGCCAAGACCTTTGCCGACCCCCGCCGCACCCTGATTCAGGAAGAGAAAAAAGCGGTGGCCGAGGTCAAGATCGTGGACGAACCGGTGACCGTGGTGGTCAGCGACAAAGGCTGGGTGCGTGCCCGCAGCGGCCACGGCCATGAGGCCGCCAGCTTTGCTTTCAAGGCGGGCGATGCGCTGTACGGCACCTTTGAGTGCCGCAGTGTGGACACCTTGTTGGCTTTCGGTTCCAACGGGCGGGTCTATTCGGTCGCTGTGTCTTTGCTGCCCGGCGGGCGGGGCGATGGCCAGCCGCTGACCAGCCTGATTGAGCTCGAATCCGGCACCCAGGTGCTGCACTACTTTGCCGGTGCGGGGAGCGCGCAATTGCTGCTCTCGGGCAGCGGCGGCTATGGCTTTATCGCCTCGGTGGAGCACATGGTGTCGCGCCAAAAGGCGGGCAAGGCGTTTATCAGTTGCAATGACGGTGAAACCGTGTGTGCGCCATCTCTGGTGTCGGGGGCCAGTCTGCCCCAAGGGCCCGCTTCCGCACCAACGGTTGCCGCGCCCAATACCACGCGTGCGGCTGTGCTGCCGGCCACAGACGTGGCCTGTGCCTCCACGCTGGGGCGCATCTTGACCTTCAAGTTGTCCGAACTCAAAACCATGGAAAAAGGCGGTCGCGGCCTGATGCTGCTGGCGCTGGAAGACAAAGACACTTTGGCAGGTGCCGCAGCCTACACCCGCAGTGTGCGCATCGCAGGCCTGGGGCGGGGCGGCAAGCAGCGCGAAGAAACGCTGGAAATCCGTAGCCTCAACAATGCCCGTTCACCCCGGGCTCGCAAAGGAAAAGCCGCGGATTTGGGTTTCAAGCCCCAATCGCTTGCACGTGTTGAATAAGCTACCGTGATGACGCAAAAAAAGATACTGGTGGTGGGTGGCGGCATAGGCGGCTTGGCCACGGCCTTGGCCACGGCCTTGGCCTGCGGTGCGCGGGGAATGGGCGTGCAGCTCATCGAGAAAAAGCCGGTGTTTTCCGAAGTGGGTGCGGGCATTCAGCTCAGTCCCAACGTGGTGCGGCTGTTGGAAGGCTGGGGCTTGGGGCCGGGGCTGGACGCGCTGGCTTGCTTTCCGCCATTGCTGCAGGTGCGCAGCGCCGAGTCCGCTTCATTGTTGGGGCAGCTTGCGCTGGGTGCGCGCGCGGTGCAGCGCTATGGCGCGCGTTACGCCACCATCGCCCGGGCCGATCTGCACCAGCTCTTGCTGACTGCTGTGGAAGCCCAAGGGACGACCCAGCTGATGTTGAACAACGCCATGCTCCACGTCAGCCAGGACAGCAATGCGGTGCAAATCAACTCCACCGACGGCCACCAACGCCGCAGCAATGTGCTGATCGGTGGCGACGGCTTGTGGAGCAGCGTGCGCGACTTTGTGCGCAGCGATGCCCAGCCCACATTCACAGGCCACCTGGCCTACCGCGCCATGGTGCCGCAGGCCGGTTTGCCGCAGGCACTGCGCAGCGACGTGGTGACTGCCTGGCTCGGTCCCCGGTTTCATGCGGTGCAGTACCCGGTGCATGGCGGTCAATGGCTGAACGTGGTGGTCATCGTCGAAGGTCCTGCGCCCGACGACGACCGGGCGCATTGGGACCACGAGGCCACCGCCCTCGACCTGAGCGCACACCTGAAGCAAGCGGCCACGCCGCTGCAAGACCTCGTGGCTGCCATCAAGAGCTGGCGGCTCTGGCCGCTCAACGGCCTGCCCCCTGTGCGCGGCCCCCAGGAGTTGGCCTTCGGACGCATTGCGCTGATGGGCGACGCGGCCCACCCCATGCTGCCCTACCTGGCCCAAGGGGCCGGCATGGCAATCGAAGATGCGGCCAGCCTCGCCGAGAGCCTGTCCACGCCCGGTCTCGGTGATGTGGCTGCGCTGGAACACTATGCCCAAACCCGCTGGCGGCGCAACGCCCGGGTGCAAGCGCGAGCACAGCGCAACGGCGAGATTTTTCACGCAAGCGGCGTGCAGCGCTGGGGCCGCGATGTGGCGATGCGTGTGCTGGGCCAGCGCTTGCTGGATGTGCCTTGGTTGTACGCGGGCGGCTGAGGCAGCCGGCGCGTTTTAAGTCACCGCGTGCTGCCGATTGAACTGCGGCTGCGTCCATTCTTCACCGGCTTGCACCTGGCGCAGTTGCTCGACCGCATTCCAAACCTCTTCAAAGCCGATGTACAGCGGCGTCAGGCCGAAGCGCAAGATGTCTTTGTGCACGCCGCCATCGCCCGCCCGAAAGTCGCCGATCACACCGCGCGCAATCAGTGCTTGCATGATGGCGAACGCGCCGGAGCCTAAAGTGCCGCCCGCTGCATGCTCGCGTGTCAGGCAGACTTGCGATCCACGCTGGGCATGGTCGCGCGGAGTGGCCAGTCCCAGCCCGAAGCCCTGGCAGCGTTCTTCCACCAGCGCAATAAACAAGTCGGTCAAGGCCAGTGATTTGGCGCGCAGCGCGGCCATGCCGCCCAAAGGCTCTGCGGCCTTGAAACCGTCCAAACCGCACTCCAGCAGCGACAGGCTCACGATGGGTTGGGTGCCGCACTGGTAGCGCTGAATGCCTGCCGCAGGCTGGTAGTCAGAGGTAAATGCAAACGGTGCGGCGTGCCCCCACCAGCCGGAGAGCGGCTGCACAAACGGCAGGTCGGTGCGCTGGGCATGTGTGGGGTGAACCCACACAAAAGCAGGCGCGCCGGGCCCGCCATTGAGGTATTTGTAGCCACAACCCACCGCGAAGTCTGCACCCGCGCCGGTTAAATCGACCGGCACCGCGCCTGCGCTGTGGGCTAGGTCCCACACCACCATCCCGCCAGCCGCGTGGGCGGCTTGGGTCAGGTCGGCCATGTCGTGCATGGCCCCTGTGCGGTAGTTCACATGGGTGAGCATCAGCACCGCCAGGTCCTGGTTCAGGTGCGCCGCAATCTCGTGCGGCTCCACCAGTACCAGCCTGTAGCCGCGCTGGGCGCACAGGCCTTCGGCGATGTAAAGGTCGGTCGGAAAGTTGCTGCGCTCGCTCAGCACCACGCGGCGCTCAGGGTGGTCGGCATGCGCAATGGACAGCGCGGCGGACAGCACTTTGTACAGGTTGATGGACGTGGTGTCGGTGGCCACCACTTCGCCGGGGCCTGCGCCAATCAGCGTCGCAATCTGGTCGCCCAGGCGCTGGGGCAGGTCAAACCAGCCCGCCGTGTTCCAGGAACGAATCAAGCCCTGGCCCCATTCCTGGCTCACCACCTGGGCGGCGCGGGCAGCGGCGGTCTTGGGGCTCACGCCCAGCGAGTTACCGTCCAGGTAAATCAGGCCTTCGGGTATCGAAAACAAGTCGCGCAGATCGCGCAGCGGGTCGGCGGCGTCGCGCGCCTGGCAGTCGTGCAGTGTGGTCATGCGGGTTTTAGTCCAAGCGGCCGAGCAGCAGGTATTCCATCAGTGCTTTTTGCACATGCATACGGTTTTCGGCTTCGTCCCAGACCACGCTCTGCGGCCCGTCAATCACGTCGGCGTCTACCTCTTCACCCCGGTGGGCGGGCAGGCAGTGCATGAACAAGGCGTCGCTGGCGGCCGCCGCCATCATGGTGTTACTCACCCGCCAAGAGGCAAAGGCTTTCATGCGCGCTTCGTTTTCCGCCTCGTAGCCCATGCTGGTCCACACATCGGTGGTCACCAGATCGGCGCCCGCGCAGGCGCTCAAGGGGTCGTCAAACACGCGGTAGCTGTCGGCCGAGCGCAGTCCGGCAATCGATTGGTCAATCTCGTAGCCGCTGGGCGTGCTCACATGCACGGTAAAGCCCAGCAAATCCGCCGCTTGCAGCCAGGTGTTGGCCATGTTGTTGCCATCGCCCACCCAGGCCACTGTTTTGCCCGCAATCGAGCCGCGCTGCTCGATGTAGGTAAAGATGTCTGCCAGGATCTGGCAAGGGTGGAATTCGTTGGTCAGGCCGTTGATCACCGGCACGCGCGAGTGCGCCGCGAAGCGCTCAATCTTGGTTTGCTCAAAGGTGCGAATCATCACCAAGTCGGTCATGCGGCTGATGACTTTGGCACTGTCTTCGATCGGTTCGGCCCGGCCCAACTGGCTGTCGCCGGTGGTCAGGTGCACCACGCTGCCGCCGAGTTGGTACATGCCAGCCTCGAAACTCACGCGGGTGCGGGTCGAGGCTTTTTCAAAAATCATGGCCAGCGTGCGGTCGGCCAGCGTGTGGTGTTTTTCGTAGGACTTGAACTTCTTTTTGATCAGCGCGGCGCGGGCAAAAACGTAGTTGCATTCGTCTGCGCTCAGATCATTGAATTGCAGGTAGTGCTTCATGGGTGGAGCTTTCCAAAGACGTTCAGGCCGCCAAAAACGCGCGGATCAAGGGACACAAAATCGCCACGATTTCATCGGCCTCGGCGGTGGTCAGGATGAGCGAGGGCACCAGGCGCACCACCGAGTCCGCCGTCACGCTGATCAAGAGTCCGTGGTCGGCGCATTGCTGGGTGAGGGCACCGCAAGGCTTGGACAACTCAATGCCCAACATCAGGCCCTGGCCACGCACTTCTTTCACCGCGCCGCTGGCCAGTTCTGCGCTCAAGGCCGCCTTCAGCCCGGCCTGCAGATGAGCACCCACGGTGGCCGCGTTGGCCAGCAAACCATCGCGCTCCATGATGCGGATGGTCTCCACCCCGGCGCGCATGGCCAAGGGGTTGCCGCCAAAGGTGGTGCCATGGTTGCCCACGCCAAAAATATGCGCGGCGCGCGGACCCGCCACCACGGCGCCGACCGGCACGCCGGAGCCCAGGCCTTTGGCCAGCGGCATCACGTCCGGCACGACGCCTGCCCACTGGTGGGCAAACCACTTGCCGGTGCGGCCCATGCCACACTGCACTTCGTCAATCATCAAGAGCCAATCACGCTCGTCACACAGGGCGCGCAATTGGCGCAGGTAGTCCATGTGCAAGGGGTTGACGCCGCCTTCGCCTT
>CANBQX010000104.1 GCA_947371775.1 Comamonadaceae bacterium | reverse complement strand
CGCGCCTCCTGGCGCAACGCATGTTGGTGATGCAAGGCGGCATGGCGGTCGAAACCGGTTTGACCGACCAGGTGCTGGACGACCCGCAGCACCCCTACACCCAACTCTTGGTTTCTTCGGTGCTGCAACCATGACCCAGAACACCTCTTGCGCTTCGTCCCCCACGCCATTGCTGCAGATGCAGGGCGTCAGCAAGCAGTTCGTTTTGCATTTGCAAAGCAGTACCTCCTTGCCAGTCTTGAACCACTTCGACCTGCACATCCTGCCGGGCGAATGCGTGCGCCTGAGCGGGCCCTCCGGCATGGGCAAGAGCACGGTACTGAAGCTGGCCTTTGGCAATTACCGCGCATCCGCGGGGCACATTTGGGTGCGCTCCACCGACGGCAGCCTGGTGGACATCACCCAGGCCGACGCCCGCACCGTGTTGCACCTGCGCAGCCATGCCATGGGCTACGTGAGCCAATTTTTGCGGGTGATTCCGCGCGTGGCCGCCATCGACATCGTGGCCGAGCCCTTGCTCGAGGCAGGCAATCACCAAGTCACCACGGCCCAAGCGCGCGAACAGGCGGCGCATTGGTTGGAACGCCTGCGCATTCCGTCCTCGCTGTGGCAGCTGCCACCCGCCACCTTTTCAGGCGGTGAGCAGCAGCGCATCAACATCGCCCGCAGCTTTATCAAACCCCGCCCCCTGCTGCTGCTGGACGAGCCCACAGCCTCGCTGGACCCCGAAAACACCCAGACCGTGATCGAGCTGATTGGCCAGGCGCGCGCCCAAGGCGTGGGCATCCTCGGCATTTTTCACGACAGCGCGGTCGCGCAAGCGGTGGCCAGCCGCACCGTGTCCATGCAAGCCCCAAGCCCCACACCATGAACAACCCCACCTCCACACCCACCCTGCTTAGCAACGCGCGCCTGGTACTGGACGACGAGATCGTTCATGGCAGTGTGATGTGCCACAGCGGATTGATTCAATCCATCGATGCAGGCGCCACCATCGTAAGCGGTGCCGTGGACCTGCAGGGTGACTACCTGCTGCCCGGCATGGTGGAAGTGCACACCGACAACTTTGAGCGTCACCTCATGCCGCGCCCCAAGGTGCGCTGGGACGACGCGCCTGCGCTGCTGGCCCACGACGCAGAGATTGCTGCCTCGGGCATCACCACGGTGCTCGATGCCCTGGGCGTGGGCGAATCGGACCCCGACAGCGTGCGCGGCAGCGAATGGGATTCGGTGCTGGAATGCCTGAGTGACTTTTCGCAGCGCGGTGTGCTGCGGGCCGAACACCTCTTGCATGTGCGCTGCGAGCTGCCCGCACCCAACACCTTGGACTTGTTCAAGCCCTTTGTAGGCAACCCCATGGTGCGCATGTTGTCGGTGATGGACCACACGCCGGGCCAGCGCCAGTGGGAAAACATCGAACACGCCTGGATTTACTTCACCGGCAAAAAAGGCTGGAGCCAGGCCAAGTTTGAAGAGCGCGTGGCCCAGTCGCTGGAGCACCAGGCGCGCTATGCGCTGCCGCACCGCGCCTACTTTGCCGACTATTGCAAGCAACACGGCATCACCCTGGCCAGCCACGACGACACCACCGTCGCCCATGTAGAACAAGCCCACGCGGAAGGCGCTACCGTGAGCGAATTTCCCACGACCGTGGCCGCTGCGCAAGCTGCACGCGCCCACGAGATGGCCACCATCATGGGTGGGCCCAATGTGGTACGCGGTGGCTCGCACTCGGGCAATGTGTCTGCGATTGAGCTGGCAAAGCTTGGCCTGGTCGACATCGTGTCCTCGGACTATGTGCCCGGCAGTTTGATTTCCGCCATGGTGCGCCTGACCGAGACAGCCGGCTTGACGCTGCCGCAAGCCAGTGCACTGGTCAGCCGCAATCCGGCCCACGCGCTGGGCTTGCACGACCGGGGCAGCATTGCCCAGGGTCTGCGCGCCGACCTGGTGCAGGTGCGCATGACGCCTTTAGCCGATGGACGCCAACAAGCGGTGGTGCGCGCGGTGTGGCGCGGTGGCGTGCGCGTGGCCTGAGTTTCGTCACCGCGTTGACACACAAGATTTCTAAGCTTGCGCCTGAGCCAACTTCCGCATTCGAACGCCGGTTGTTAGGAACGCCCATGCACACACTTCAACTTCACAAGCTCAGCAAACGCTTCGGCGACACCAGGGCCGTCCAGGACGTGTCCTTGACCCTTGAAGCGGGCAGCTTTGTCGGTGTGATCGGCCGCTCTGGCGCGGGCAAGTCCACGCTGCTGCGCATGATCAACCGGCTCAACGAGCCCACCTCAGGCACCATCGCGTTTGACGGCACGGTGGTCACCGATTTGCAGGGGCCCGGCTTGCGCGAGTGGCGTCGCAATTGCGCCATGGTGTTTCAGCAGTTCAACCTGATCGGCCGCCTGGACGTGCTGACCAATGTGATGATGGGGCGCCTGACCAGTGTGCCTACCTGGCGTTCGCTGCTGACTTTGTGGAGCGACGCCGACAAGCTCGCAGCGCTGGAAGCCTTGGACCGCTTTGGCATGGCCGACTACGCAGCCCAGCGCTGTGACCAACTCTCGGGTGGACAACAGCAACGTGTGGCGCTGTGCCGCGCGCTGGTGCAAGAGCCCCAAATTATTTTGGCGGACGAACCCATTGCATCTTTGGACCCGCGCAACACGCAAGTGGTGATGGACGCGCTTCGCAGCATCAACCGCGACATGGGTATCACCGTGCTGTGCAATCTGCATGCACTGGATGTGGCGCGCAACTACTGTGACCGGCTGGTGGGCATGTCGGCGGGGCGGGTCGTGTTTGACGACGTTCCTGACGCGCTCAGCGAAACAGTGGTGCAAGGCCTGTATGGCATGGAAGCCGCCGAAGTCCAAGGCCGCAACGCTGCCGTGGTGCTGCCATTCGCACGCCACGCCTAGCACCGGGCTGCGCTGACCTTTTCTCTCGTTTTCCGTTTTTCCCTTCCACTCTCATTTAAGGAATCATTATGTTTAATCGTCGTGCACTGCTCGCATTGGCTGCCTCTACCGCCCTGATGGCTTCGGCCCAGGCCCAGGACTGGAAAGCCAAGTACCCCGAATTGGTGTTTGCCAGCATCCCGGCAGAAAACGCCGCCGCCGTGACCGAACAATTTGCAGACTTCGCTGCTTATTTGTCGCGCGAAATCGGTATTCCGGTCAAGCTGCGCATCGTCGGTGACTATGCCGCGGTGATCGAAGGCCAGCGTGCTGAGCAAATCCACATCGCCTACTACGGCCCTGCCTCGTATGCACGCGCCCGAATGATCGGCGTGAAGACCACGGCGTTTGCCACTGAAGTGGGCAAGGGTGGTGTCAAAGGTTACTACTCGGTGCTGTGGGTCAAGGCCAACTCGCCGTACCACAAGGTCGAAGACCTCAAAGGCAAAAACATTGCGTTTGTCGACGCCAACTCCACCTCGGGCAACAACGTGCCCCGTTACGCTTTGTCCAAAATGGGCATCAAGGCCGAAGACTTTTTCAGCAAGGTGATTTACAGCGGCAGCCACACCAACGCCATCATGGCGCTCAACCAGGGCACCGTGGACGTGGCCGCCAACCAGTGGTTTAGCGAAACTGATTCAGAAGTGACGCGCATGGCTGACAAAGGCATGGTCAAGAAGGAAGACTTCCGCGTGATCTACAAGTCCGACCAGATCGTGAACTCCCCGATTGCCTACCTGGACAGCCTGCCCGCCGACCTGAAGAAGAAAATCGAACAAGCGATTCTTGACTTTGCCAAGAAAGACAAAGCCGCGTTTGACAAGTTCTCCAACGGCAAGTACGAGCCCTTCCAGCCCGTGAGCCACGACGCTTACCTGCCCGTGATCGAGCTCAACAAGTTCGTTGACGCGCTGCGCAAGAACTAAGTCGTCGTGAGCGCATCCGCCAGCCACGCAGCAGCCTACGCCCACGCCAGCGCGGCCAAGCGCCGCCAGCTGTGGCTGGGCTTGGCCGCGCTGGCGGTGTGCGTGCTGCTTGCTGGTCAGGCGGCGGAGATTTCCATTGCCAAGTTGGTCGACAACATAGGCAACTTCAGCAGCTACATCAGCCGCATTAGCCACCTCGAGAGCGGCCAATGGGTCGTGAGCGACCCTGCCGAGTGGTTTTGGGGCTGGAAGAAATGGCTGGCCCTGATGGGCGAAACCTTGTTGATGGCCTATGTCGGCACCGTGTTGGGAGCCGTCGGTGCGTTGCTGCTGTGCTTTGTGGGCAGCAAGAACATCACCGAGCGCCCGTGGTTGGTGTTTGCCACCCGGCGTCTGCTGGAGTTCTGCCGCACTGTGCCGGAGATGGTGTTTGCGCTGATCTTTGTGGCCGCCTTCAGCCTGGGGCCCTTGCCGGGCATCTTGGCCTTGGCAATTCACACCGCAGGCGCTTTGGGCAAGCTGTTTGCAGAGGTCGTAGAAAACATCGACATGAAGCCAGTGGACGGCGTGTTGGCCAGCGGCGGCAACTGGTTGCAAAAAGTCCGCTTTGCCGTGCTGCCCCAAGTGGCGTCCAATTTTGCAAGTTACGCCCTGCTGCGCTTTGAGATCAATGTGCGCGGCGCCGCCGTGCTGGGTTTTGTCGGCGCCGGTGGCATTGGCCAAACCCTGCTTGAAGTGATTCGCAAGTTTTACTACGCTGATATCAGCGCACTGCTGGTGCTCATCATCGCCACCGTCATGCTGATTGACACGCTGACCGAGCGCGTGCGCCATCGCCTGTTGGGCCAGGAGCGCGCTGCATGAGTGAGCACAAAGTCTCCGAGACTTCGCTGCGCCTGACCGGCAAGCAGGGGGCACTGAAATCTCGTTACCCCGAGCATTTCCAAGCTTTTTACCGGGGCCACGGCACCGCGATTGCCACTTTTGCGCTCGCCCTTGCCGTGTTTGCCTACGGCCTCTACAGCCTGGACATGACGTTTGCCCGCCTGCTTGCCGGACTCGGTGAGCTCGGCGCTATGGCGCTGCGCATGCTGCCACCGTCGCCCGGAAGCTGGGCATTGACGGGCAGTTATCTGCACGCCATGGTAGAGACCCTGGCCATCGCTTTGCTGGGAACACTGATGGCGGCGGTGGTAGCTTTTCCCCTGGGATTTTTGGCGGCGCGCAACACTACGCTCAACCGCTTGGTGCAGTTTTTGGCACGGCGCAGCTTTGACACCTTGCGCGGCGTAGACATTCTGATCTGGGCGCTGGTTTGGATCAACGTGGTCGGCTTGGGACCGTTTGCAGGGGTACTGGCGCTGTTCATGTCCGACCTGGGCAGCTTTGGGAAATTGTTTTCCGAGGCCATCGAAGCTGCGGACGATAAACCCGTCGAAGGCGTGATGTCCACCGGCGGCTCCTCGTGGGCGGCGATGCGCTTTGGCATCTTGCCCCAGCTTCTCCCCGTGCTGCTCAGCCAGGTGCTGTATGCGTTTGAGTCCAACACGCGCAGCGCCTCCATCATCGGCATTGTGGGCGCGGGTGGCATCGGGCTGATTTTGTCCGAGCAAATCCGCACCCTGGAGCTGCAGCAAATGTCGTTTGTGATTTTGCTGATCCTCGCCACCGTTTCGGCGATTGACTTTTTCTGCTCCCGCATCCGTTTTGCGGTGATCGGCGTGCGCGCGCGCTGAAGCCTTAGGCGCACTGCGCCCCACCCACTTTGGAGATTTGTATGTCCCTGACCATCCCCGACATCGTTGAACTGCTGGGCAGCCGCGCCACCACCTGGTACGGCCAAGAGGCCGTGAGCCAACTCGACCACGCCCTGCAATGCGCCCACCTGGCCGAACAAGCCAACGAGTCGCCCGAGACGGTGGTTGCCGCACTATTGCATGACCTGGGCCACATGCTGAGCCCACAGCAAGAGCCGGTGGCCGACCAGAGCGCCATGCCCAGCAAAGACGATTTGCACCAGTTTGTGGCCCTGCCCTTTTTGCGCAAGCTGTTCCCGGACGCCGTGCTGGAACCCATCAAACTGCATGTGGATGCAAAGCGCTATTTGTGTGCGGTGGATGCGGGATATTGGGGCGACTTGTCACCGGCCTCCAAGCACAGCCTGGAGCTGCAAGGCGGCCGCTATGACGAAGCCCAGGTGCGCACTTTTGAAGGATTGACTTATTACGCCGAAGCGGTGCGCCTGCGCCGTTATGACGACCTGGCCAAGATTCCAGGCCAGCCCACACCGCCCTTGGCGCATTACGCCAACCTGATGAAACAAGTGGCGAACGCCTGAGACAGCGGGCCTCGGGCCTGTCCCCAGGGCCGCTTCAAGTGCCTCGAAGCGCGGCAAACACCGCAGGCTCAAAGGCCTGCACATAGGCCTCTTGCTTGTGGGTCTCGATCGCACCCGGCCGGAATTGGCGCACACGCGCCATGGCAGCATCCGTGTTCCATCCCCAGGCCTTGAACATGGTCGCCACCAGGGTGCCCGTACGGCCCTTGCCATGGGCGCAGTGAACCAAAATATTGTCGTTTTGCAGCACCGAGGTGAGCGCCGGCAACAGACGCTGCCACTGCGCAGTCACCGCCAAGGATGGCACGCCATAGTCCACCACCGGCAATTGGTGCCAGGCAATACCGCGCTGCGCCAGGTGGTGCGATAGGTTTTTGGCACCCAAGCGTTGCAGGTCTGTGGTGTCCAACAAACTCACTACCGTTTTGATCTGGTGCGCTGCGATCTGCGCCACATGCTGAACCAGCACCTGCTCCGTTTGCGCGCTTGCGTTGCCACCACCCGCCCCGGGGCACGCCGACATGCCCACCCGGCCCACCCAGGGCGTGGGGGCGAAGTCGATGGCGAGGG
>CANBQX010000103.1 GCA_947371775.1 Comamonadaceae bacterium | reverse complement strand
TTCCACATCACCGGCATGGTGAGCCTGATGCACACCAACATCTGCGCCGGTGCCACCATGGTGCTCATGCCGCGCTGGGACCGTGAATTGGCAGGCTCCTTGATCGCCCGCTGGCGGGTCACGCACTGGACCAATATCCCCACCATGGTGATCGACCTCATGGGAAGCCCCAACTTCGCCAGCTTTGATTTGTCGAGCCTCGTGTTTATTGGCGGCGGTGGTGCGGCCATGCCGCAGGCGGTCGCACAACGACTCTGGGAGCAATATGGCCTGCGCTACGTCGAAGGCTATGGCCTGACCGAGACCGCTGCGCCCTCGCACAGCAACCCGCCGGATGCGCCCAAGCAGCAGTGCCTGGGCGTGCCCTTTATCGGTGTGGATGCGCGTGTCGTGGACCCGACCACGCTGGCGGAAATGCCCACGGGAGAGTCGGGCGAGATCGTCATGCGCGGGCCGCAAATTTTCAAAGGCTATTGGAAACGGCCTGACGCCACGGCCGAAGCCTTTGTCGAGATCGATGGCCACGCATTTTTCCGCTCCGGCGACATGGGTCGGGTGGACGAAGACGGTTACTTCTTCATGACCGACCGGCTCAAGCGCATGATCAATGCCTCGGGCTTCAAGGTCTGGCCGGCCGAAGTCGAGGCGCTGATGTTTCGCCATCCCGCCATTCAAGAGGCCTGCATTGTGGCCACGCAGGACAGCTACCGCGGTGAGTCGGTCAAGGCGGTGGTCGTGCTGCGCGCCAGCCACCAAGGCACGGTGAGCGAGCAAGACATCATCGACTGGTGCCGCGACAACATGGCGGTCTACAAAGTGCCGCGCAAGGTGCAGTTCGCCGACGCCTTGCCCAAGAGCGGCGCAGGCAAAGTGATGTGGCGGCTCTTGCAAGAGCAAGAAGCTGCGGCCACTCCCAAGTAAACCGACCCAGGACCCACCATGCCTACCGAGCCTCTGCCCACCGCCTTGCCCGAATCCCTGGGCTTTGATGCCGCGCGTACTGGCAACATCTTGCAGGTGCTGCAAGGCGAAGTCGACCGGGGTCGCTTGCCGGGCGCAGTGGCCCTGGTGGCGCGCCACGGGCAAGTGGTGCTGCATGAGGCTGTCGGGCAGCAGGATCCTCAGACGGGCACGCCCATGGCGGTGGATGCGATTTTTCGCATTTACTCCATGACCAAGCCCATCGTGTCGGTGGCGGTGATGCAATTGCTGGAGCGGGGGCAGTTGCTGCTGAGCGACCCGGTGGCCAAGCATTTGCCCGAATTCGCAGGCGTGCAAGTGGCGCACTTTGACGGGGACACCATGACCTTGCGCGCCCCACGCCGCGCGCCCACGGTGCAAGACCTGCTCAGCCACACCTCGGGCCTGACCTATGAAATTTTGGGCAGTGCGCCGATACAGCGCATGTATGCCGATGCCAAATTAGGCTCGCGCGAGCGAAGCAATGCCGAGTTCTCCAAGGCACTGGCGCACATGCCGCTGATGTTTGAGCCCGGCGCGATTTGGGCCTACAGCCGCGCCACCGATTTGCTGGGCGCTTTGGTCGAGACCGTGAGTGGCCAGACCCTGGGCGCTTTTTTGCAGCAGAACATTTTTGAACCGCTGGGCATGGTAGACACCGGCTTTAGCGTGCCACCGGACAAGCAGCACCGCATTGCCGAAGCCTTTGTGCACGACCCCGACGGCGGCACCCAGATGCCCTTGATTGATATCCGCAAGGTGCCCCGCATGGAAGCCGGTGGCATGGGTCTGGCGTCCACTGCGCAGGACTACGCACGCTTTGTGCAATGCCTGTGCAATGGTGGCGAGTTGTCGGGGCAGCGCCTGCTGAGTCCGGCCTCGGTGCAACTGATGACCTCCGACCACCTGGGTGGCTTAGGGCAGCAGACCACCGAGCGCTCGGGCGATATGCTGGGGCGCGGCACGGGCTTTGGTCTGGGCTTTTCGGTGCGGCTGCATCCCGGGCTGGAAACCTTGCCTGGCAGCGTGGGCCTGTATTCCTGGGGCGGCATTGCGGGCACCACCTTTTGGGTGGACCCGGTGCATGGCTTTTTTGCGATTTTCATGGCGCAGGCGCCCAACCAGCGCGACTACTTCCGGCCCATGTTCCGCAATCTGGTCTACGCGGCTTTCACCGGGTAGACCCATCGGGTTTCAGGCGCTGGCGACTTCCAAGACCAGCTTGCCGAAGTTCTCGCCGTTGAACAGCTTGAGCAAGGTGCCGGGGAAGTTTTGCAGGCCGTGCACCACGTCCTCTTTGCTCTTCATGCGGCCGTCCTTCAGGTAGCCCGCCATCTCGGCCACTGCCAGGTGGTAGCGGTCGGCGTAGTCGAACACCACAATGCCCTCCATGCGCGCGCGGTTGACCAGCAGGCTGAGGTAGTTTTTCGGGCCCGCAATGGCAGTGGTGGCGTTGTACTGGCTGATGGCGCCGCAAATCACAATGCGGGCCTTGCGGTTGATGCGTGCCAGCACCGCGTCCAAGATCTCGCCGCCCACGTTGTCGAAGTAAATGTCCACGCCTTGGGGGCAATGTGCCTTGAGGCCCTCACGCACCGCGCTGGGGCCGGCCTTGTAGTCGATGCAGGCGTCAAAGCCCAGCTCCTTGACCACCCAGTCGCACTTGGCTTGGCCACCCGCAATGCCGACCACGCGGCAACCGCGAATTTTGGCCACTTGCCCCACGGTTTGCCCCACCGCACCGGCTGCGCCGGATACCACCACGGTTTCACCGGCCTGGGGTTGGCCCACGTCCATCAGGCCAAAGTAGCCGGTCATGCCCGGCATGCCCAGCACATTGAGCCACTGGGTGAGCGAGCCCACATTCAGGTCAATTTTGACCAGGCCATTGCGGCGCATGTCGGCGGCTTCCAGGCTCAGGTACTCCTGCACGCCAAAACCGGCACTCACATAGTCGCCCACCGCAAAGTTTTTGTTCTTGGAGGCAATCACGCGACCCACGCCGCCTGCGCGCATGACTTCGCCAATCGCCACGGGAGGGATGTAGCTTTTGCCTTCGTTCATCCAGCCACGCATGGCGGGGTCCAGCGAAATGGCCAGCGTTTGAAGAACAACAGCGCCTTCACCCGGCTCAGCCACCGCTTCAGTGGTGTGGCTCCAGTTGGCGTCGGTGGGCAGGCCCACAGGGCGCGCGGCCAGGCGGATTTGGTGGTTGACGAGAGAGGACAAAGCAGTTTGTGTCATGGTGCGAACCAAAAATGAGAGGGTGGAGGGAACAGCGCAGAGATCCTGTGCCGGTGCAGCCTGCAATGCTATCCGCAGCGCATTTTTGATGCAGTTGCACAGGCGACAAAGGCGCGAAAGAGCCAGGGGTTTGATGTTGCACAAGACGCGCAGCGGCTCTCAGCCATGGTGCAGGTCGATAATCCACCGCGCAATCTTTTTCTCCATGCAAACCGTCACTCCCCCTGAAATGCCTGCAACACCCCCCCACGATAAATTAGCTCCCGTCCTGACGCCCCGCACCGAACTGCAAGCGGCGCTGCAAAGCTCTGGCTTCGCAGTCCTGGGCGCTGCAGATGTGTGTGCACTCAGCGGGCTGGAACTGGCGTCGATGCACGCCTGGACGCCCTTGTGGAGCCAGCTGCCGCCAGACGCTTATTTGCGCGACGGCGGGCGCTACCGGTACCGCCGCCACTCCTGCTTTGTCGTCGACGGTGCATCGGTGACCCAGGCCGCGCACCGGGCGCATTGGCAACCGGTGGAATACAACGCCTTGCACGGCGGCATGCAGCGACACTTTGCGCCCATGGATGCGTCGTTGGTGCACAGCGCCCCCTGGCAGGCGCTGCTGCGCTGGCTGTCCGGTGTTTGCTCCGGCATCAAAGGCCATCAGGCCTGGTTCATGGAAGCGCACCAATTCCGCATTGACACCGCAGACGGCATTGGCCGCCCCACGCCCGAAGGCGCCCACCGTGACGGTGTGGACCTGGTGGCGGTGTTTTTGGTCGCTCGCCACGCCATCAAGGGCGGCGAGACACGCGTGTTTGACGCGCAAGGCCCACAGGGCCAGCGTTTTACGCTGACCGAGCCCTGGTCGGTGCTGCTGCTTGACGATGAACGCGTGATTCACGAGTCCACCCCGATCCAGCCCCTGGAGACCGGCGGCTACCGCGACACCTTGGTGGTCACGCTGCGCGCCGGCGGATTCCAGGGCGACGCGGCTTAACGCTGGCGTTCAAAAATGGCAGCAATGCCCTGGCCGCCGCCAATGCACATGGTCACCAGGGCGTAGCGGCCATTGATGCGCTCCAGCTCGTACAGCGCTTTGACCGTGATCAGCGCGCCGGTGGCACCAATCGGGTGACCCAGCGAGATGCCTGATCCATTGGGGTTGACCTTGGCGGGGTCGAGCCCCAGGTCGCGGGTCACGGCGCAGGCCTGGGCGGCAAAGGCCTCGTTGGCTTCAATCACGTCCAGGTCGTTGACGGTGAGTCCGGCTTTTTGCAGCGCCAGCTTGGTGGCAGGCACCGGGCCAATGCCCATGTACTGGGGATCCACGCCGGCGTGGGCATACGCCACCAAACGGGCCAGCGGCTGGAGTCCGCGCGCCTTGGCGGTGGCGGCTTCCATGAGCACCACGGCGGCGGCCGCGTCGTTGATGCCCGAGGCATTGCCCGCGGTCACAGTGCCGTTTTCTTTGAGGAACACGGGTTTGAGCTTGGCCAGGTCCGCCAGACTGCAATTGGGGCGGAAGTGCTCGTCGGTGGCGTACGACACATCGCCTTTTTTGCTCTTGAGGGTCACAGGCATGATCTGGCTGGTGAAGTAACCCGCCTCGGTGGCGCGCTGGGCACGGTTGTGGCTTTCCACCGCCAGCGCGTCTTGCTCCTCGCGGCTGATGCCCCATTTGGCGGCAATGTTTTCTGCGGTCACGCCCATGTGAACTGTCTTGAAGGGGTCATGCAAGGCACCGACCACCATGTCCACCATCTTGGTGTCGCCCATGCGGGCACCCCAGCGCATATTGAGCGAAGCGTAGGGTGCGCGGCTCATGCTTTCGGCACCGCCGCCAATGGCCACATCGGCGTCCCCCAGCAAAATGCTTTGGCTGGCGCTGACGATGGCCTGCAGGCCCGAGCCGCACAGGCGGTTGACGTTGAATGCTGGAGTGCCTTCAGCGCAACCGCCATGGATGGCCGCCACACGTGACAAGTACATGTCTTTGGGCTCGGTATTGACCACGTGGCCAAACACCACATGGCCCACGTCTTTGCCCTCGGTCTGGGCGCGCGAGAGCGATTCACGCACCACCTGCGCGGCCAAATCGGTGGGCGCGATGTCTTTCAAACTGCCGCCGAACGTGCCAATGGCGGTACGGACGGCGCTAACAACGACAACTTCACGGGTCATGGTGGGTTTCCTTTGGGGTTGAGGGATGAGTAGGGCGGGGGCCTGCAAAGCCTTGGAGTCTGCTGCGCGATCGCTACACGCGGCTTACGCGGCAAGCATAGGGCGGTCATTGCGTTGACATATTTTTGAAATATTTGGACGTTAGCCTGAAATTTCAACAAACGGCTTTGGAACCGCTATGGAAAAAAACGACGAATTGATCCGCCGCTTGCGCAGCGACATGCTGGACAGCTTTGACGAAGAGCTGGAAATGGAGCTCGATGACGGCTACCCCGGCGGCGCCCAAGTGCCTACGCAGGCTGACCAGGATGCCCGCAAACTGTATTTTCGAGAGCTGTTTCGCCTGCAAGGCGAGTTGGTCAAGCTGCAAGACTGGGTCATGCACACCGGGCACAAAGTGGTGGTCTTGTTTGAAGGCCGGGACGCAGCGGGCAAGGGCGGCGCGATCAAGCGCATCACCCAGCGTCTCAACCCCCGCGTATGTCGGGTGGCAGCGCTGCCTGCACCCAACGACCGCGAACGCACCCAGTGGTACTTTCAACGCTATGTGTCGCACCTGCCAGCTGCGGGCGAGATCGTGCTGTTTGACCGCAGTTGGTACAACCGGGCGGGCGTGGAGCGCGTCATGGGTTTTTGCAATGACGAGCAGTACGAAGAGTTTTTCCGCACCGTGCCCGAGTTTGAAAAAATGCTGGTGCGCTCGGGCATTCAGGTCATCAAATACTGGTTCTCCATCTCGGACGACGAGCAGTATTCGCGCTTTTTAGGCCGTATCCATGACCCGCTCAAGCAGTGGAAGCTCAGCCCCATGGACCTGGAGTCACGCAGTCGCTGGGAAGACTACACCCGCGCCAAAGAAATCATGCTGGAGCGCACCCACATTCCTGAGGCCCCGTGGTGGGTGGTGCAGGCGGTGGACAAGAAAAAAGCACGTTTGAACTGCATTCACCACCTCTTGCAACAAATGCCCTACGAAGAAGTGGAACACCCCCAGGTGGTGGTGCCGGAGCGCGTGCGCCACGAGGACTATGAGCGCCACCCGGTGCCGCAGTCCATGATCGTGCCCGAGGTCTACTAGTCGCGCACGTCGGCCACCGCGTTTGCGCCAAAGTCGGCGCGCGCCAGATAGGCCAGCACCCGCCGTGCAGCCTCTTCGGGGCTGGCGAGCAGGCCCTGGGCATGCAGGCCGGCAAAGTTGCCAATGTCTGGAAACGCCTGGGGGTCCGCGCCGCGCAGTTGCACTTGCATATCGGTGTCAATCACCCCGGGCGCCAGTGAGCACACCTTGGCGCCGTTTGCTTGTAGCGCCTCATCCAAGGCCAGGCAGCGGGTGAAATGGTCCATGCCCGCCTTGGCCGCGCAATAGGGCCCGGAGGACGCCATCGCTCGGCGGCCCAAACCTGAAGAGATATTGAGCACTTTGCGTGGCGCCGTCCACGCCTGCGTGGCGTTCAGAAACGCGGCGCACAGCTGCATAGGCGCCTCCAGCCCCACGCGCAAGGCATTCGCCAAATCTGAGGCGGTGTTGTCGCGCAGGGCGGTGATGGCGGG
>CANBQX010000102.1 GCA_947371775.1 Comamonadaceae bacterium | reverse complement strand
AAAGATGGCGTGGACAGCACATTGCCGCTCGACCATTTGTATGTGTTTCTGGGCCTATCTCCCAAACTCGGCCCCGTGGCGCAATGGAGCCTGGCCATGGAGCGCAAGCAGCTGTGTGTGAGCACCGAGACCTTTGCCACCTCCGCGCCGGGCATTTTTGCGGTGGGCGACATCATCACCTACCCCGGCAAGAAGAAGCTGATATTGAGCGGCTTTCACGAAGCCACCCTGGCCGCCTTTGCCGCCATGGCGATCATCACGCCCGACGACAACGTGCAGCTGCAGTACACCACCACCAGCAGCAAATTGCACCGCGCGCTCGGCGTGTCGCACTGAGCCGCCAAGTGCCGGGCAGGGGCCAAAAGCCCCGCAAACTTTGCTATACTAGAGGGCTTGAACGCGAACAGCGTTGCAACGAATACCAATATATTCCTCAATAGCTCAGTTGGTAGAGCGCCGGACTGTTAATCCGTAGGTCCCTGGTTCGAGCCCAGGTTGAGGAGCCAAACAAAAAGCCCTTGCATTCAACTGCAAGGGCTTTTTTCATTGTGGTGACTTTGAATCGCCGTCTACGCGCTCTCTAACACCAACGCAATCCCCTGCCCCACGCCGGTGCCAATGGCGTCCAAGCCCGAGCCGCACAAGCGGTTGACTGTGGCACCCGACACTTCGATGGGCAGCCCCGCCAGAAGCGCACTCATGCGCGCCACATTGCGATTGCCCTCACCGGCCTGATTGGCACAGCCGTAAATCACATCGGACACCGCCGTCCAGTCCACCAGCGGATTGCGCGCCATCAGCGCCTTAATGGGAATCGCGCCCAAATCGTCGGTACGCACCGAACTCAACGAGGTGCGCTGGCATGTTTGCATGTTTTTCACTTGCAAGCGTTTTACTTGCCCTGGGCCTGCTGGGCGCTTCAGACCTTGGCAGCCTTCGCGCGCAAAGCAGCCGCGTAGTCCGACTCCGCCGCGAAGCCGCTTGCGGCGTCCCAAAGCCGGTAAATTGTTGACTTTCCGTCATAAATTGTCAGATTTAAGTCAAATAACCAATTTATACTGTAGAAGTATGAATTTCCAAGATAGTGTCAAAATCAAAGCAAAGTCTTGGACAGAGCTGCTTGTGGCGACGGCGCTCATGGGCTTCGCAATGGTCGCCAGTGCGCAAGTACCGGCCGCAGCGCCTAAAGAGCCCGGCGGGCCACCAAGCCCCGCGCCCGCTGCGGGCCCCAATGCGGTAACCCGCGCTGCGGTGGGCCAAAACATTTTGAAATGCGCCTCGCGCGTTGAGCAGGTGAGCAATTATTTAGGCTTCAACGCCAGCGCCGGCGCTTTTCTGATGGGGTCGCCCCAGGACGGCGACAACAAAATTACGCCCTTGCTGATGGAAGTGCCGACCCCCGACGGTGTGGCCTATGTGTCGGCCACGTTTGCGGCCAACCAGAGCAATGGCTGTGGCGCCACGTACGACGCGCTGACCTACTGGCCCAAAAGCTGTGAGTCACTGGCCAACGAGCAGTTTCAGCAGTTGAAACGCGTGGGAATGCTTAAAAAAGACATCCTCGTCCTGAACGGGGGCGCGTCCATGAAGGTTTTTTTGATGCCAGCTGGAAGCGGCTGTGTGTCGATCAAAAAAGAAGTTGTTTTATAGCTTGTAAGCAACGGCTTAGTTCGACCCTGCAGTCAGGGTCATTTTTTTAGGAGTTAGAAAATGCACGTTCAAATGAAATTTCGCAAGAGCCTGGTTGCCGTAGGCGTTTTGGCGGTTCTGGCCAGTGGCCAGGCCATGGCAGATATCAGCCAAAATGGCAATGTGGCAATCTGGGCGAATACTGACAACAGCGCAGGTTCTGAAGGGGTGTTCATCACCTCAAATAACACGTCCACAGGTAACATCAGTGGTCAGCCTGTCGACCAGGCTTATGTCTCTCTGTACAGCAATGGCCAAGCAACTGTCAGGGGCGCCTATTCGGTGAACCTCACCAGCCCGATTACCACCATTGGCAATGGCGACACGACGGGCGTCACCTACCTCGGTGCGGGCACCGGATCCAACACCAACTACGTCGGCGGCGCGAACTCGTCTAACTCGCTGCGCGGCATTACCAACAACGTCGAAGCCGTCACGAACAATATCGGCGTGGCCACAGCCAACTCGATTAACCGCATCGGTGGAGTGACCTCTACCAATACGATCACCGGTGCTAACAACACCATGAACGCGGTGAGCGACAACACCATCAGTGCCGGTGGCAGCAACTATATCGGCGCCACTGTGGACAACAACATCGGTGCCGACGGTAACAACAACATGACCGCCGGCGGCGACAACAACATCACCGCTGCGACGGGTACCAACAATATCGAAGCACCCATCAACAACATCGGCGTGTCCACAACGTCGTCGGTGAACACGATCGGTAACAGCAACGCAGCCACCAGCGTGACCACCGTTGGCGGCAACGCAACCTCGGTTGTAGCCAACAATGTCGCTTCCCTCACTGTGACGGGTGGCACCTCCACCCTGCCCGGACATGGAAGCAACACTACCACCGGCAAGCTGATGGTCAGCAACACCGGCGGCGCCAGCGTTGATGCCAACGGCAAGATCACCGCTGACAATTCGACCGCCCCCAGCGCTTCGCTGACCCTGACCAACGGCCTGGGCAACACCCACGGTATGGTGGTTACCGAGTCTCAAACCACGATATCCGGCGGCACCCAGTCGTCGAGCATGACTTTGAACGATCGTGCAGCAACCTTTAGCAACGCCCAGACTGGTGCCCCTATCACCGTCACCGGTGTGGCCAACGGCGCTGCTGATTTTGATGCGGTCAACGTGCGCCAGTTCGCAGGTGCCATCGCTGCGGTGACCGCTGCTGCCAACATTCCTGCACCTGAAGCCGGCAAAACCAGCTCGGTGGGCATGGGCGTGGGCAGCTTCATGGGCAAGACCGCTCTGAGCTTGGGCGTAGTGCATCAAATGCAAAAAGGCCCAACCCTCAAGTTCTCCGTCGCTGGCGGCTTGGATCAAGGCGGTCAAACACCGACCGTCGGTCTGGGTGCTGGCTGGTCCTGGTAAAAGCCACGGAGCCCTCAGGCTCCAAGGCCCTGCCCGCTTTGCGCTGGCGGGGCCTTTTTTTATGCCGCTGCTAATCGCCTAGACCCGCTCCAACACCAACGCAATCCCCTGCCCCACGCCGATGCACATCGTGCACAACGCATAACGGCCGCCGGTGGCGTGCAAGCGGTTGATGGCGGTGGTGGCCAGGCGCGCGCCGGAAGCCCCCAAGGGGTGCCCCAAGGCGATGGCGCCACCCCAGGCGTTGACGCGGGCGTCGTCGTCTTTCAAACCAAGCAAGCGCAACACGGCCAGGCCTTGGGCGGCAAAGGCTTCGTTGAGCTCGATCACATCCATTTGCGCCAAGCTCAGGCCCGCCAAAGCCAGCACCTTCAGGGTGGCAGGTGCCGGGCCAATGCCCATGACCCGCGGCGCTACACCCGCGGTGGCCATGGCAACCACGCGGGCTTTGGGCGTGAGGCCGTATTGGGCAAGCTCGGCGGCACCCGCCAGCAGCACGGCACAGGCGCCATCATTCACGCCAGAAGCGTTGCCCGCTGTCACTGTACCGTCCGGTCGCACCACGCCTTTGAGTTTGGCCAGGGTTTCCAGGCTGGTTTCGCGTGGATGTTCGTCGGTGTCCACCACGATCGCATTGCCCTTTTTCTGGGGAATGTGGACAGGCACAATTTCCCGCGCCAGGTGCCCGGCTTTTTGCGCCGCCACCGCACGCAGTTGGCTGTTCAGGGACATCAGGTCTTGCGCTTCGCGCTCAATCTTGTAGTCAACCGCCACGTTTTCTGCGGTCTCGGGCATGGAATCCACGCCGTACTTTTCTTTCATCAGCTTGTTCACAAAGCGCCAGCCAATGGTCGTGTCGTACACCGCATTGGCGCGGCTGAACGCCGACTCCGCCTTGGGCATGACAAAGGGCGCGCGGCTCATGCTTTCCACACCGCCTGCAATCAACAGCCCCGCCTCGCCCGCTTTGATGGCGCGTGCACCGGTGCCAATGGCGTCCAAGCCCGAGCCGCACAGGCGGTTGACGGTGACACCCGACACCTCAATGGGCAGGCCCGCCAGGAGCGCACTCATGCGCGCCACATTGCGATTGTCCTCACCGGCCTGGTTGGCACAGCCGTAAATCACATCGGACACCGCCGTCCAGTCCACCTGCGGATTGCGCGCAATCAGCGCTTGAATGGGAATCGCGCCTAAATCATCGGTGCGCACCGAACTCAAAGCGCCGCCGTAGCGGCCAAAGGGGGTGCGAACGGCGTCGCAGATAAAAGCGTCGGTCATGGTGTGTTCAATAGAAGATGAAGGTCAGGCTTGAATCGGCAAACCAATCAGCGATTCAAGCTCCATGATAGACAGGCCGTCGACCAGGTCGATCAGCTTCAGCCCTTGTGGCGTGCAGGCCAGAGTGGCCAGATCGGAATAAATGCGCTTGACACAGGCAATGCCTGTCAAGGGGTAGCTGCACTGGCTGACCACTTTGCTTTTGCCGTCTTTGGTCAGCAAGTCCATCATCACCCAGGTTTGTTTGGCCCCAACCGCCAGATCCATGGCGCCGCCCACGGCCGGAATCGCATCGGGCTCGCCGGTGCTCCAGTTGGCCAAATCGCCCTTTGCCGAAACCTGAAACGCACCCAGCACGCTGATATCAATGTGGCCGCCACGCATCATGGAAAAGCTGTCGGCATGGTGGAAGTAGCTGCCCCCGGCCAACAGGGTCACGGGCTGCTTGCCTGCGTTGATCAAGTCAAAGTCCTCGTCGCCCGCGCCAGGCGCAGGGCCCATGCCCAAAATACCGTTCTCGCTGTGCAGCACGACTTCCAAGTCCTTGGGCAAATAGTTGGCCACCAGCGTGGGTTGGCCAATGCCCAGGTTGACATAAGCGCCGTCAAAAATGTCCTGCGCCACCCTTTGGGCCAGTGCTTGTTTGGTGCGTTTGGTGTAGTGGGCCATGGCTGATTTATGCGGGTGGAGCAGCCTTGAAGCCGCCCGCCTGGGTGGATACGCGTGCGATTTGCACAATGTGCGAGACAAAGATGCCGGGGGTCACCACCTGCTCGGGATCCAAGGTGCCAAGTTCGACGACGTCGTGGACGGTGGCAACGGTGTGCTTGGCAGCCGCGGCCATGACCGGGCCAAAGTTGCGTGCCGCTTTTCGGTAAGTCAGGTTTCCCCAGCGGTCGCCGGTCTCCGCCTTGACCAAGGCCACATCGCCATGGATAGGAAACTCCAGCACATAAGATTTGCCATCGATGACCCGGGTTTCTTTGGCGCTGCCATCGGGGTTCAGGGCCAGCTGGGTTCCAAACCCGGTGGGCGTGAAAAAAGCACCAATGCCTGCGCCCGCAGCGCGCAGGCGCTCCGCGAGATTGCCTTGCGGCACCAGCTCCAGCTCAATCTGTTTGCTGCGGTACAGCGCATCGAACACATAAGAGTCCGCCTGCCGGGGAAAGCTGCAGATGATCTTTTTCACACGCCCGGTTTGGAGCAATGCCGCCAGCCCGGTGTCGCCATTGCCGGCATTGTTGTTGACCACTGTGAGGTCGCGCGCACCTTGCTCAATCAAGCCGTCGATGAGCTCGTTGGGGATACCGGCCGTGCCGAACCCCCCGATAAGAACGGTATCTCCATCCTTGACCCGCGCCAGTGCCTGTCCAATGGAACTTGCAAGCTTGTTAATCATGGCTTTCGTTCAGTACAAAATCAAAATGAAGCTGGGTATGTCCATTGGGCTGTTTGACCCAGTCGGCAATCAAAGATTCGCGAACGCCGAAGACTGCGTCTGACTCCAGGTATTTGTCGCCATTGCGAAATACGTGGGTGATCAAGGTCTCGAACCCCGGCGCCTTGATCATGAAATGCAAATGCGCTGGCCGCCATGGATGACGCCCCGTGGCACGCAGCAGATCCCCCACCGGTCCGTCGGTAGGAATGGGGTAGGCCTCCGCGACAATCGTGTTGAAGTGAAAGCGGCCCTCGCTATCGGCCTGCAAACGCGCACGCGCTTGGGGGGCATGCAACTCGGGACGCTGTACGTCATAAAAACCTTCTTCGTCGGCTTGCCAGACTTCCAACACCGCATGCGCCACCGATTGCCCGTGGCTGCCCACCACCCGACCTGACACCGTACACGGTTGGCCAGGTGCCCCCTGGGCCACATCACCCCCCAAGGGGACCTCGGGCGCGTCCTCCACAAAAAAAGGACCAAACACCGTGGCTTCGGTGCAGCCCGGTGGCTTTTGGTTGTTCATGGCCACGGTCAACATGGACAGGCCCAAGACATCGCTGAGCAAAATAAATTCCTGGCGCTTGTCATCGCATTGTTGCCCCGTGCGGGTGAGGAATTGAATGGCGTGCATCCACTCCTCTTCGCTCAGCTTCACATCCCGCGCAAAGTCGTGGAGGTGAGTTACCAAGCTGGTCAGAATGGTTTTAAGCCGCGCATCGGGCATATCGCTCATGCGCTCCAACACGGCTTGGGTGATGGTGTTTTGGTCTACGTTTTTCATAAAGAGGGGGCGGTGTTGAGTTCAAAGTCGACTTGCTTGCGCTTCAATCGCAGGGGGCCGACCAGTCGCTTGATTTCCAAATGGGCAGGATGGTTGGCATAGGCCTCCAGCGCGGCCCTGTTTTCGAAGCGCATGGACAAGGCTACGTCCCATGCGTCGGGGGCGTCGACCACATTGACGCCAACCTGCATGTCCAACACACCCGCGATAGTGCCACGTGTTGCCTCAAACGCAGCGACGGCGGTACGCGCTTGCGACAGTCGTTCGTCGGCGGTGGCGCCATTCATGCGCCACATGACGATGTGCACGATCTGGGGGCTCACGCTGACGGCCCCGTGGTGAGCACCACGCGCCTTTGCGTGGGAAAC
>CANBQX010000101.1 GCA_947371775.1 Comamonadaceae bacterium | reverse complement strand
GTGCTGATTTACATGCCGATGACCCTGGAAGGCGTGATTGCCATGCAAGCCTGCGCCCGCATTGGCGCGACCCACAGCGTGGTGTTTGGCGGCTTCTCGGCCAAGGCGCTGCAAGAGCGTATACAAGACGCGGGCGCTGTGGCGGTGATTACGTCCAACTTCCAAATGCGTGGTGGCAAAGAGCTGCCCCTCAAGGCGATTGTGGATGAGGGCATTGCCATGGGCGGCTGCGAATCGATCAAGACCGTCTACGTTTACCAACGCACGGCGACAGCCTGCAATATGGTGGCTGGGCGCGACAAAACGTTTAGCCAAGCCATCGAAGGCCAAAGCAGCGTGTGCGCGCCCGTGGCCGTAGGCGCTGAGCATCCCTTGTTCATCCTCTACACCTCGGGTTCGACCGGCAAGCCCAAGGGCGTTCAGCACTCCACCGGCGGCTATCTGCTGTGGGCCAAGCTGACCATGGACTGGACCTTTGACCTGAGGGCCGATGACGTGTTCTGGTGTACGGCCGATATCGGCTGGATCACCGGCCACACCTATGTGGCCTACGGCCCCTTGGCGGCGGGCGCGACCCAAATCATTTTTGAAGGCGTGCCCACTTATCCCAACGCAGGCCGTTTCTGGCAAATGATTGAGCGCCACAAGTGCACGATTTTTTACACCGCACCCACTGCCATCCGCTCGCTGATCAAGGCCGCTGAAGGGGATGCATCGGTTCACCCTGACCGCTCCGACTTGAGCAGCTTGCGTATTTTGGGATCGGTGGGCGAGCCCATCAATCCGGAAGCCTGGATGTGGTACTACAAGAACATCGGCCACGAGAAATGCCCCATCGTGGACACTTTCTGGCAAACCGAAACCGGCGGCCACATGATGACACCGCTGCCTGGCGCGACGCCCCTGGTTCCTGGCAGCTGCACCTTGCCCTTGCCAGGCATCATGGCCGCCATCGTGGACGAAATGGGCCACGACATTCCCAATGGCACGGGTGGAATTCTGGTCGTCAAACGCCCCTGGCCGTCCATGATCCGCACCATTTGGAACGACCCCGAGCGCTTCAAGAAGAGCTACTTCCCCGAGGAAATGGGTGGCAAGTTGTACCTGGCGGGTGACGGCGCGGTGCGAAGTGCCGACCGCGGATACTTCCGCATCACCGGCCGCATTGACGATGTGCTCAATGTCTCCGGCCACCGCATGGGAACGATGGAAATTGAGTCGGCCCTGGTGTCCAAGACCGACCTGGTGGCCGAAGCCGCGGTGGTGGGCCGTCCGGACGATCTGACGGGCGAGGCGATTTGTGCCTTCGTGGTGCTCAAGCGCAGCCGCCCCACGGACGACGAGGCCAAGGCCATTGCCAAAGAGTTGCGCGACTGGGTGGCCAAAGAAATCGGCCCGATTGCCAAGCCCAAAGACATTCGCTTCGGCGAAAACCTGCCCAAGACCCGCTCCGGCAAGATCATGCGCCGCCTCTTGCGCTCGCTGGCCAAAGGCGAGGCGGTGACGCAAGACGTGTCCACCCTCGAAAACCCGGCAATCCTGGACCAGTTGGGCAAGGCCTACTGATCACCGGCGTTTCGCGGCAAACAAAAAAGGGATGCGTTTCGCATCCCTTTTTTCATCTGCACTGCGTGCGGGCCTTCACCCGCTACCTGCAATTGAAGCTCAGCTCTCCAGCGCCGCAAACACGCTGGCCGTGATCGATTCCACACTGCCCAGGCCACCCACGGCGCGGTACTTGGGCGCTTTGGCGGGATCGTGCTGTGCCCAGTCGGAGTAGTACTTCACCAGGGGGCGGGTCTGCGCGCTGTACACCGCCAAGCGGTTTTTGACAGTCGCTTCTTCGTCATCTTTGCGCTGGATCAGGGGCTCGCCGGTCACATCATCATGGCCTTCAACCTTGGGCGGGTTGAACTTGACGTGGTAGGTGCGGCCCGATGCGGGGTGCGAGCGGCGGCCGCTCATGCGCTCAATGATGGAGTCAAAGGGCACATCGATTTCCACCACGTAGTCCAGTTCCACGCCAGCCGCCTTCATGGCGTCGGCCTGGGGAATTGTGCGGGGGAAGCCGTCAAACAGAAATCCTTGGGCGCAATCGGGCTGGGTCAGCCGCTCCTTGACCAGGTTGATGATCAGCGCGTCGCTGACCAAACCGCCCGCGTCCATGATGGACTTGGCTTCCAGGCCCAAGGGGGTGCCCGCTTTGACAGCGGCACGCAGCATGTCGCCCGTCGAAATTTGGGGAATGCCGTATTTTTGGCAAATGAACGTCGCTTGCGTTCCCTTACCAGCACCCGGAGCTCCTAGAAGAATCAGTTTCATTGCGAACCTCAAAGTCAAATTGAATCTTGTTTGCGCCTGCCCACCCTTGGCAGCCTTGTCTCAGATCAAGCGCAGTGTTATTCGGCTGAGAATAGCATGCGCTATCCCGCGCCAGCCTTACAGGCCCAGCTGCGCTACGACCGCCCTCACGCGGGCCAAATCCTCGGGCGTGTCCACCCCGGCACCCGGTGCCTGTGCTGCGATATGCACCGCAATGCGGTGGCCGTGCCACAGGGCGCGCAATTGCTCAAGCGCCTCGGTTTGCTCCAAAGGCGCGGGCGAGAGCGTGGGGAACTGGCGCAAAAAGCCCACGCGGTAGGCGTAAATTCCAATGTGGCGCAGCGGTGCGGGGCTGGGAAGTGCCAAGGCGCCTTGCGGCGCATCGCGCCAGCAAGGAATCGGGGCGCGGCTGAAGTACAGCGCGTGCGAACTGGCGTCCAGCACCACCTTGACCACATGGGGATTGAAGAATTCATCGGCATGTTCGATAGGCACGGCGGCGGTGCCCATGCTCGCGCTGGCGCTGTTGTGCAGCACCTGGGCCACGGCGTTGACCAGCGCAGGATCGATCAGGGGCTCGTCACCCTGCACATTCACCACCACCGCCTCTGGGGGTAAACCCAAAATGTCGCAGGCTTCGGCCAGGCGGTCGCTGCCCGAAGGGTGGTCTTGGCGGGTCAGAATCGCTTCCACCCCATAACGTGCACAAGCATCCACGATGGACTCGCTGTCGCCTGCTACTACCACCCGCGTGCCAGCCGCCATGCCCGAGGACACACGCTGCGCCACGCGCACCACCATGGGCAGGCCGCCAATGTCGGCCAGTGGCTTGTTGGGAAGTCGGGTAGAGGCCAGCCGCGCCGGAATCAGCACGGTCAAGGCCAGGGCGTTTCCGCTCACAGCCCCAACTCGTGGTCGGTCAGGGTGCGGGCTTCGTTTTCCAGCAGAACAGGAATGCCGTCGTGCACCGGGTAGGCCAGGCGTGCGCTGCGTGACCAGAGTTCAAGCTTGTCGGCACTCCATTCCAGAGGGCCTTTGGTGACCGGGCAAACAAGCAGAGAAAGCAGTTTCGTATCCATGGCGCGATCATAAACGGCGTGGTGAAAGGCGGGCGCGGTGTGCAGCCAGATGCTGGTTCAGCGCGGCAAAAAACGCGGGTTCCATGGTTTGCTCCAGGGCTACTGACAGCGCATGGGGTGCCACGCGCCAGAGCTTGGCCGCATCTTTTTCGGTGCACAGCAGCTGGGCGGCTTGCGGGCTTGGAGGCTGAAACTGCGCAAAGTCGTCGTGGTCGGGCAGAGCCTGGGTCTGCGCCAAGGGCAGGCCCGCGTTGCGTAGCATGGCGAAAAACACCTCGGGCCGGGCGATACCTGCAACGGCATGCACAGGCGGTTTGCCTGGCGCGATCAGATCTCGCAGCGGTGTCTCGGTGCCATGGCGGTCTTTGGCAAGGCCCGACAGCGCGCGGGCGGCGTTGAATTCACCGACCGCTGCCTCACCGCTGGTATGCAAGACCAGCAAACGGTCCGGGCGCTGCCCCGCACTTGCCACTGCGTGGCGGGGCCAGGGTTCGCGCAAAGGGCCCGCAGGCAGCAGCCATCCGTTGCCGCAAGCACGGTCGTCAAACACACAGACTTCCAGGTCACGCGCCAGGCCGTAGTGCTGCAAGCCATCGTCGCAGACGATCACTTCGGTATCGGGATGGGCCGCCAACAAAGCCATGGCTGCTTGCCAGCGCTGGCGGCCGACGAATACCGGCACCTGCGTTTTACGCTGAATGAGCAAGGGCTCATCGCCCACCACTTCGGCAGCGGAGTTGGCGTTCACTTCTTGGCAATCCTGGGTGGTACGCCCAAACCCGCGCGAGACCACACCCACTCGCCAGCCTTGCGTTTGCAGGTGCTGCACCAAGGCCATCACGGTGGGGGTTTTGCCCGCGCCACCCGCCACAACATTGCCCACCACGATCACGTAGGCGGGCACACCTTGGCTGCGTAGCCAGTTCCAGCGGTAGAGCTGGCGCCGCATCGCGGCCAAAGCGCCATACAGCGCCGCCACCGGCAGCAGGGCCATCGCGAGCGGCCCTGTGCCAGTCCAGGCGCGCATCAACGCACGGGAGAGCGCCTGGCGCATGGGCTTATTCGGAGCCAGGCGCGGGCGTTTGCAGCGCGAAGGTGACTTGGCTGATGCCCACCAGGCGCGCAGCTTCCATGGCGGTCATCACCGATTGGTGACTGGCGCTGGCGTCGGCGCTGATGACCAAAATCGGTGTGCCACTGCCCCCGGCGCTGGCGCGCATGGCCTCCACCAAGGCACGCAGGCTGCGGTCGGCCAGCACCGCGTTGCCTACGCTGTAATCACCCCGGGCGCTGACGCCCACATGCACTTCGCGCGGAAATTGCTGCGGCGCCTCTGCGTTGGCAACCGGCAGGTTGATCTTGAATTGGCTTTGTTTGCTGTAGGTGGTGGAGAGCATCAAAAAGATGAGCACCACCAGCAGCACGTCGATGAAGGGGATCAGGTTGATCTCGGGCTCATCGGTTTTGTGCGAGCCGAAGCCAAAGCCAGAGCCACCCACGCCAGAGCCACCAAAGCGCATGCTCATGGCTTGATGTGCCCGCTGTTTTTCAGGTGGCGCAGCAAGGCTTCCGCACTGGTTTCGAGTGAGAGCAAATAGCCGTCCACCCGCGCCCGGAAGTAGCGCCAAAACACCAGCGCCGGAATGGCAATCAGCAGGCCAAACGCGGTGTTGTACAAGGCCATGGAAATGCCCTGGGCCAGTTGCGCCGGATTGCCTGCGGCTCCCACCGGTCCCTGCGCGCCAAAAATATCAATCATGCCAATCACCGTGCCCAGCAGGCCCATCAGTGGTGCGGCCGATGCGATGGTGGCCAGCGCACTCAAATGCGTCTCCAAGCGCTGTGCAGCCGTGCGCCCCACGCTTTGCACCATGGCACGCAGGTCTTCTTCTTTGATGGTCGGCTGCTCATGGATCGCCTTCAGCGCGCTGCCCAGCACCTCGCCCATCAAGGAGTTTTTCTGCAGCTCGGCCACGCTGGCAGAGGAGGGAATGCGGTTCGCGGTGGCGGCCATGACGGCTTGGTCCAAGCCGGTGGGGGCGATCTTGGCCTCGCCTAGGCTGATAAAGCGCTCAATCACGATGGCCAGTGCCAGCACGGAACTGGCCAAGAGCGGCCAAATCGGCCAACCAGCAGCTTGTATGATGGAAAACAAATCGCGGCTCCCCTGTGTGATGCGTTGCCAGGCATTATCCGGGATTGTTTGCGTCCTCAGCCGCAGTTTCACCCCATCCCCCCTTCCATGCCCATTGAGCCCGCCCAGCTAACGCCGTTGACCCGCACTCCACCGCGTGTGTGGAGCGTGGGCGCGCTGTGCCACGCGATTGCCGACGCATTGGATGCACGCTTCAACCCGGTGCGGGTCAGTGGCGAGATCAGCGGTTTTGTGCGTGCCTCCAGTGGCCACTGCTATTTTTCGCTCAAGGACGACAGCGGGCAAATCAAATGCGCCATGTTCAAACGCGCTGCAAGCGGCCTGGATTTCGCGCCACGCGACGGCCAGCGGGTTGAAGTCTCGGGCAAGCTGGGTGTTTATGAGCCGCGCGGCGAGCTCCAACTTGTCGTCGAAAGCATGGCCCGCGCAGGCGAGGGCACCTTGTTCGAGCAGTTTTTGCAGCTCAAGGCCAAGCTTGAAGCCCTGGGCCTGTTCGATGCGGCCCACAAGCGCCCGCTGCCGCGCCAGGTGCGCGGCATCGGTGTGGTCACCTCCCTGGGGGCGGCCGCCTTGCACGATGTAGTCACTGCCTTGCAGCGCCGGGTGCCGCACATTCCAGTCGTGGTGGCCCCGGCCAGCGTGCAAGGGCAGGGTGCTGCGGCTGAGATCTGCCAAGCCTTGCAGCAGCTCTATGGATTGGCTGTTGCGGGGGAATCTGCAGAAGCCCAGGTGCACATCGACGTGATCCTGTTGGTGCGCGGAGGCGGCGCGATGGAAGACCTGTGGTCCTTCAACGACGAGGCCGTGGCGCGCACCGTGTTTGACAGCCCGGTGCCCGTGATCGCCGGCATTGGGCATGAGACCGATTTCACGATTGCCGACTTTGTGGCCGACCTGCGCGCGCCCACCCCCACCGCCGCAGCCGAACTGTGCGCCCCCGCGCGCCAAGACGCAATGGACGCCGCCCAATACCTGCAAGAGCGCATGCAAACCGCCGCCACCCGTCTGCTGGACCGCCGCGCGCAGGCGCTGGACCTGGTGGGCTCGCGCCTGGGCCGTCCCTCGGGCGCCGTGGCGCGCAGGCAACTGGCCTTGGCGTCGGCCGCGCAGCGGCTCACCCATGCGCTGCCGCAGCGCTTGCAAGCCCGATCGGTCGCTCTGGACCGGGCGCAATCGGCCCTGCAGGTGTCCGCGCAGCGGGCCGTGCAGGCACAAACCCACCGCTTGGCCTCGCTCGAATTGCGCTTGGGCCTGCTCGACCCCCGTCTGGTGCTGGGGCGGGGCTATGCCTGGCTCACCGACTCCGAGGGCCGGGCACTGACGCAGGCCGGGCAATTGCAGGCCGGGCAAGCCGTTGAGGCCACGCTGGCCGATGGGCGCGCCGCGCTCCGCGTCGAGTCTGTGGTTATCAATTAGTTTCTACAATCCGCTTTTTCACCCCAACCTACCTTT
>CANBQX010000100.1 GCA_947371775.1 Comamonadaceae bacterium | reverse complement strand
GCCACGGCCATGTACCACAGTGGGCGCAACACTTTGCGCAAAATCCACCGCGCCGCTGAGAGTGAAGAAGAAACGGTGGACGTGGTGCGTGGCGAAAAGCGCCGCCGCCTGCACAAAGCCTTTTTGCGCTACCACGACCCCAACAACTGGCCGCTGCTGCGCGAAGCCCTCAAAGCCATGGGCCGCGCCGATTTGATCGGCAACGGCAAACACCATCTGATTCCCACCTTCCAGCCCTTGGGCGATGGTGGCTACCAATCTGCGCGCAAGAAAAACAGCACACCGGTGGCCAAGGCGGCGGGCAAACCGGCTGCGCCCGTCAAAGGCCGCCTGCTGACCCAGCACACCGGCTTGCCACCGCGGGTCACCGGATCCAAACCGGCGCTCGCGCGCAAAGCAAAGCCTGGCGCGGGGCGCTAGCGCCTTACTTGGCCAAGGTAAACAGCGGAATATCGAATTTCGCACCCAGCGCGTCGAGCTGCGCGCGGGTTTTGCCAGCCAGAAACGCCGCCACCGCTGCATGCGTAGCGGGCGAGAACATGGACTTGATGCCCGCATCCGCCACATCGGCTTGCTGGCACAGCGACTTGGCAAAGTGCGGCTCCAGTGCCGCCACCGCAACCCGACCGTTTTTGCAGGCATAGACGCGGTAGCCTGCATGGCCACCGCCTACCGCAGCACCCGCTGTGGTCATGCCCCAGCTGCGGGGCAGCGCCAGGTAGGCAGCGGCCTCTGACAGTGCCACTTGCACATGCACACCTTTGCCTGTTTTGAGCTGTGCGAGGCGCGCTTGCAGAACGGCTTCACTGGCCATCAACGAGCCGCCCATGTCGGCGTACAGCGTGGGGGGCATGTCCAGGCCTTGGACCAGACCGGCTTCGGCCAAATAGGTCAGGTCGTGGCCAGGTTCCTCGGCGCGCTCGGCGGGGGCGCCCACGATCTCCACCATGCTGAGGGTGGGATACATTTTCTTGAGCGTCGTCCAAGCGATGCCGAGTTTTTGTAGCGCAGACGGGCGAAACGAAGTCAACAACACATCGGCCTTGGCCAGCGCGCTGTGCACGGTTTTTTGACCGGCAGGCGATTTGAGGTCGGCTCGGAGAATCTTGACGCCCTGGTGCAAGGTGGCATAGGCGCCAGGGTTGTATTGGCCCATGGGATCAGCCGAGCTACCGGCGGGCGCTGTGGGCGGGGCGGGTGGTTCGATCTTGACGCACGTCGCCCCCATGTCGTGCAGGCGCATGAGGGCGGCCGGGCCTGGCAGATTGAGCGCCAGGCTGACGATGCGCACGCCTTTGAGCGCTTGGAGGGGTTTGGAGCTGGCAGTTGCAGTCATAGATCAGGGGTGGGTGAAAGGTGAGGGGATGTGCCGGATGCGGGCGATGATAGAGGCAATAATCCGTGCTCCAGAGGGCGGGCATGGGCCTGCCTTGATTGACCGACCGTTTCCCAGGTGGCTGCTTTGAAATTTGAATTCTCCAATGCCGAGCTTTTTCCGGAGCTGCCCAAGCCGCTTCCCCCGCCCAAAGCCCGCAAGCCCCAAGCCAAGGCCAAGGCCAAGGCGAATCCTGCACCGGTGGTGGCTCCAGCGCCTTCAGCGGCGGCGGGCACGGACATCGAAGCCAGTGCCCTGGCACTGGACGCACACCCTGATTACCGGGTGCTGCGCCGCCTGCAGCCGCGACTGGAGTGGCCCGCTGCGCACAGCAGCGATGTCGTTCGCGTGGTGGTGCTCGACACCGAGACCACGGGCTTGGACGCTTCCAAAGACAAGATCATTGAAATGGCGCTGCTGCGTGTAGACGTGGACCGCGCCACCGGCATACCCGTGGGCCCGGTGCAGGTGTTTGACGAGCTGGAAGACCCCGGCATGCCTATCCCGAAGGAAGCGCGCGAAATTACGGGTATCACCGACGCCGATGTGTCGGGCAAGCGATTGGATGAGGCGCGCATCGCGGCTTTGATGGACGGTGTGGACGTGGTGATTGCCCATAACGCGGGCTTTGACCGGCCGTTTTGCGAGGCGCGCATGCCTTTGTTTCGCCACTATGCCTGGGCCTGCTCGTTTGCCGATCTGGACTGGAAGGCGCAGGGGCGTACCTCCAGCAAACTCGAGGCGCTGGCCCAGGCCTTGGGCCTGTTTTACGACGCGCACCGCGCCGAGATGGATTGCCACGCGCTGCTGGCGGTGCTGGTCGCTCCCTTGCCCAACGAACCGAACACCACGGCCATGTCCACGCTGTTAAAGGCAGCCCAAACTCCCTTTTTCCGCCTGCAGGCCACGGGCGCGCCCTTTGAGGCCAAAGACCTGCTCAAAGCCCGCGCCTACCGCTGGAACGCGGACCAGCGCGTCTGGCACACCCGCCTGGCCGACGAAGCGGCGCTGGAAGCGGAGTGCGCTTGGCTCCAAGCCAAGGTCTATGGCGCGCGCAATGCCACTGTGATGGTGGAAAAGGTGGATGCCCTGAGCAAATACGCCGCCCGAACAGGCACCCTTGCGCCGCGTGCGCTCTAGGAGCCTGGCCATGCAATTCACAGTGATCGGCGTGCAAGCGGCCAAGGCGCGGCGGGTCATGATCAATGACCGCCTGATTGCGTCTGCCATGTTCAAAACTGCGGTGGCCGGGTCGGTGCACGTGGGTGCGCTGGGGCTGAAGGTCGACGAGCAGGCCGATTTGTCGGTCCACGGGGGCCTCGAAAAAGCCGTCTACGCCTATCCCAGCGAGCACTACGGCTATTGGCGCAGCCAGCGGCAAGACGCCGGTGTGGGTGGCATTGACGACGCGCTCTTGCCGGGCGCGCTGGGCGAAAACCTGACCTTGCAAGGCCTGTTGGAGACCGATGTGTGGGTGGGTGATGTGCTGCAATTTGCCAATGTCACCTTGCGCGTCACCCAGCCGCGCGAACCCTGTTTCAAGTTCAATGCATCCATGGGTTTTAACCAGGCGTCCAAGCTGATGGCGCAGACGGGCTATTGCGGCTTTTATCTGGCGGTGGACCAGGCCGGCACCGTGGAGGCGGGGGAGCGGGGCACCTTGGTGCCGGGTCCGCGACGCGCCAGCATTCCAGAGCGCTTCCAGGCCAAGCTCTTCAAGCACCTGCGTTGAGGTGCACAGCCTCGCGGCCTGAGGAGCGTCAGCTGCTGATGTTGCACTCGCGCCGCAACAGGGCTAGTGCGTCATGCAAGGCGTAGTCGGCGTCGCTGCGCAAAGTGGGCAGGGCGTCTTCGAGAAATGACTGCCACATCTCCACATAGTCCGCCTGAAACTGCACTGGGGCATGGGTCTGCACAAAGGTGGTGGCGGCCTGGCCATCCAGCCCCGACTTGCGAATTTTTCGTATCAGGGTCGCGGCGGCCTTTTCGGTCAGCAGCGTTTTGGGCGCACTGCCTGCAGCCACGCACAGGAGCAGCGTGAGCAGCGAGCCTTCGTCTTCGTGGCCACCCGTCGTTTTGGCCCAGGTCGCCGACACACTGCGCTCGTACTCGTCTACCTCGGCCAGGCCATCGTCCAGCCAGAAATAGCGACCTAAAAACGCCGGCGTTTGGTCGAACAGCTTTTTCGGCTTGGCCGCGCTGTCCATGATGCGCGGCCAGTCGGCCAGCACCGATTGCAGCAGCGTCTGTACCGCCGCATGCCACTCAGATGGCAGGCCCTTGGGGATAGACAGCGAGGGCAATTGGCCGCTGGCCGCGTATTTTTTGCGCAGCGCAATGATGAGCTGGTTGAAGGTGGGCCAGTCGGGCATGTCCGTGCGCCGGGTCAGGCCCAACAGCAGGGCGGTGCGCACGACCGCTTCAGCGTCCTTGCCTTCTTCGTGCAAAGTATCAACGTCTAAGTCGTATTTCGCGGCGCACCAGATCGCCGCGTCAACAATGTCGGCCACCTGTTTGCGCTTGGCGTACTCCCACTGGTAGTCGGCGTAGCTTTTCAGGCTCCAGCGCTCCAGCAAGGGAATGTGTTCATCGGCAAAGCTGCGCGCCTCGGACATGCCGAAATGGGTGTTCTGCGGCATCACGATCAAGGCCTTGAGCAGGTCGGAGCCCGCCTTGGAGCGTGAGAGCAAGGAGTGGTCTCGCAGCAACTGTGCCGCAGTGTGCACATCGCCGCCGCTGGTGTGTTGCAGACTCAGGCTGATCAAGCTGATGAGCCGGTCTTTGGCTTTTTCCAGCTCGGGGCGCAGAAATTCGCTGCCGAAGTAGCGGGCGATTTGCACCATGCCTTTGGGGGCATCGGCGCGGATGCTTTCCAATTTGTCGGCGTCGATCAGCCCATGCTGCATGCCATAGGACAGTGCTTTTTCAAAAAACGGCCGCTCATCGAACAGCGCCATGCCGCTTGCAGAGGACTGTGCTTTGGAAGCCATGTTTTAAATCGCGGACTCTTCGTCGGCGTCCAGGCCGTCGCGGGCGGCAGGCGTCGCTTTGCCGCGGTCGGTGTCGCCGGTTTCTACCTTGCCGTCATCGGCTTCCAGCTCTTGCTCTTCGCCCAGGCCCAGATCGTGGGCGCGCGCTTTGGCACGCAGCACCAGCAACATTTCAATAAACAGGTCGGGCAATTCGTAGCGCAGGGTGAAGGCCATTTGCATCCAGTCCTGGTCGGCGACTTCTTCTTCGTCCAAGCGCGGCTTGGCGTAGGCGTTGGCGTACAAATCAGCCTCGGTCAGCATCTCGCCATCGTCTTCAACGGTGTCAAAGTGGCCGGTGCGGGCAAAGGCTTCGACCCGGCTCCAGCGCTCGGCAAAGTAGTCGGCCAGCGCCTCGCTGCCGCCCTCTAAATCGCCAATCGCCGTCAAAAATGCCACCGGGTCGCCGTCGGGGCGGAAGATCACTGAGTTCACCATGCCGCGCAAATGGGTGCGGCTCAGGTCTTTGTACTGCTTCTCAATCACCACCGCCCGTGCAAATTGCTCGGGCGTGACCAGCAGGTTGATGACCGATTCTTTGGAGTCGTCGTATTCCCGCATCACGGCCAGGATGTCTTTGGCAGGCAGTTGCTCCAGCACCACCAACAGGGCACCATCGCCCTCGGCGTCGGCCAGTTCAACCAGAGCAGACTCGGCGCCCACAATGTCGCCTGCGGCAATCAGTGCTTGGGTTTTGGTGATCAGGGCCAGATGGTTCATGGGGTTTTCCTTGGTGTTGACGGGGTTTATAGGTGCCTAGCTTGCGCTTCACTCTTTGCGGTCAAAGCCTTGTTCCACCATCCAATCCTGGCCCGCTTCTTCGCGTTCGCGGGCCGCTTTTTCTTCCTCGTCCTCGCCCTCGTGGCGGTCCTTGTCCTCGTCCTCATCGCCGCTGTCGTCGTGCGCGGCGGCGCGGTCTGGTTTGGCAAACAGGTACTCCAAGCCGGCGGCCACGGTCAACAGCCACTCGCCCATGGGCTCTTTGCACAATTCATCGGCCAACTGGCGGGCCCAGGGTTCCAGCACAACCGCGTCTGACAAGGTGTCCCAATCCGGAAATTCATCAGACTCGAGGGTGAGCAGGTGTTCGATCAGCGCGGGGTTCTTGAACCGGAAGCCCTGGTGGAAGACAACAGACACCATCTCCGGGCTCAGTTCCATCATCTGGCGCAGAAAGCCAAGTTCTTTGCGGCGCTGCGCCAGGCGCTGATTGAGCACGTTTTTGCCTTCGGAGTCGAAGGTCATGTCGTCGATTTCAGAGGCATAGGCCGAGCGCAGCTGGCCAAAAAAAGCAGAGGTTCGCATTACAGGGATCTCAAGGGGTTTGCGTGATCCGTGACAGGTAGCTGCCCCAGATGTCACGCGCGGTTTGCAGGGGGTCGTCCAGCAGATTGCGGCGGCGGTTGTCGTCGTAGGCCTGGCGTTTGGCGTCATCCGACAGCACTTCATAGGCCGTCTGAACCAAGCGAAAGCGTGCCGGAGCGTCCGGGCTGGCATTGCGGTCGGGATGGTAGTGGGCCGCCAAGCGCCGGAACGCGGTTTTGATGTCGGCAGTGCTGGCACTGCTGGGTACGCCCAGTGCGCTGTAGTGGTCCGTCATAGCCCTCTATTGTCGCCGCGTTTACACCCAAAGCCCCAGTTTGCGGTGCCGCGAAGGTCAAGCACGGGTCAAATGATTACACTCAAAGCCCACTTTCTGGAGACTTTCATGGGAATTTCCGCTGTCCGAGGTTCGTCCCCAGCGCCCCAGCCGCAACGCATAGACACCCAGCGAACGCTGGAAATGCGCCAGCAAAACCGGCCCCATGAAGCAGCGCGCCATGCGCCCAGCTCCTCCGTGGCGATGGTGAACCAGACGCGCGCATCCGCGCCCCCTAAAGACAAAGGCCACCACGTTGACGTGCGTGCCTGAACCCAAACACACACCATGAACCGATTCCTCGCCCACACCGGCGCACGCTTTCCGATTGTTCAAGCCCCTATGGGCTGGATCGCCCGCAGCACACTGGCCAGTGCCGTGTCGCGGGCCGGTGGGCTTGGCATTATTGAAACCTCCTCCGGTGAGACCGACAACTGCCAGCGTGAAATCCGCACCATGGTCGAGCGCGGATTGCCCTTCGGCGTGAACCTGCCCATCCGCTTTTTGAAAGACGACGCCATGCTGCGCTTCGTCTGTGAATCGGGCATTCGCTTTGTCACGACGTCTGCGGGCAGCCCGGCCAAGTTCATTGCCCCGCTGAAGGCGGCGGGCATCGTGGTCTACCACGCCGTACCCACGCTCGACGCAGCGCTCAAGTGCGTGGATGCCGGGGTGGATGGTCTGGTGGTGGAAGGCGGCGAGGGCGGCGGTTTCAAAAATCCGGAAGAGGTGAGTACCATGGTGCTGCTGCAAGCCATCCGCGAGAAAGTGGACGTGCCACTGATCGCAGCGGGTGGCATTGTGGACGGCCGGGGCATGGCGGCAGCCTTCGCCTTGGGCGCAGAAGCCATCCAGATGGGCACCCGCTTTGTGGCCAGCGCCGAGAGCCCGGTGCACAGCCATTACAAGCAAGCGATTGTGGACGCCGCCATTACCGGCACCTGGATGCTCAATACCAAGTCCAGCCCCTGCATCCGCGCACTCAAGACCGA
>CANBQX010000099.1 GCA_947371775.1 Comamonadaceae bacterium | reverse complement strand
ACGGCTTTAGCGTGGTGCGCGAGTTTTGCGGCCATGGCATTGGCCAGGTGTTCCATGAAGAGCCGCAGGTGCTGCACTATGGCCGCCCCGGTACGCTGGACAAACTGGTGGAAGGCATGACCTTCACCATCGAGCCCATGATCAACGCGGGCAAACGCGACATCAAGGACGGCCCCGAGAAAGACGGCTGGAGCATTGTCACCAAAGACCATTCGCTGTCCGCGCAGTGGGAGCACACGGTGCTGGTCACGCCCAGCGGCTACGAGGTGTTAACCCTTTCGGCGGGCAGCCCCCCGATTCCGGCGTTCGTCAGCGCTTGAGGGCCACCGGCCCCGCCCCCATGAACGATTTGCAGGCACTGCGCACCGCCTACCGCGCGCAAAAAGCGCACATCCTGCAGCGCCTGCTGGCGCCTGGCTTTACGCCGCGCGGCATCCACAAGGTGTTGCGCCAACTCTCACAGCAAACCGACGCCTTGCTCAGCACCCTCTGGGACCAGGCCGGGCTGCGTGGGCCTTGCGCCCTGCTGGCCGTCGGAGGCTATGGGCGCGGCGAATTGTTTCCGCATTCGGACGTGGATGTGCTGGTGCTGCTGCCCGAGGGCGCACAGGACGATACCTCGGTTTCAAAGTGCGTCGAGGCGTTCATCGGAAGTTGCTGGGATGCAGGCCTTGAAATCGGCTCCAGCGTGCGCACGGTGCAGGACTGCGTGACCGAGTCCTTGCGCGACGTAACGGTGCAGACTGCCTTGCTGGAATGCCGTTTGGTGACCGGGGACGCAAGCCTCATGCAGCAGTTCACTGACGCCTTTTTTGCCGCGCTGGACCCCAAGGCTTTTTTTGTGGCCAAGACGCTGGAGCTGCGCCAGCGCCACACCAAGTTTGAAGACACGCCTTACTCGCTAGAGCCCAACTGCAAAGAGTCTCCCGGCGGCATGCGGGACCTGCAAGCCATTTTGTGGGTGGCCAAAGCGGCGCGCCTGGGCAACAACTGGGCAGAGCTGGCTGCCAATGGATTGGCAACGCCGTTTGAAGTGCAGCAAATTCAGCGCAACGAGTCCCTGCTGTACTTGATTCGCGCCCGGCTGCATGCCGTGGCCAACCGGCGCGAAGACCGTTTGGTGTTTGACCTGCAAACCCCGGTGGCCGAGGCTTTTGGCTACCGCAGTGGCCAGGCCGCCGCACCCATGGGAACGCTGGGCATGGTGCGCGCCAGCGAACTGCTGATGAAGCGTTACTACTGGGCGGCCAAAGCCGTGACCCAGCTCAACCTGATTTTGTTGATGAACATTGAGGAGCGGCTGAACCCCTCCACCCACGCGCTGCGGCCGATCAACGGGCGCTTTAACGACAAAGCGGGCATGCTCGACGTGGCCAGCGACGACCTTTACCAGCGCCAGCCCCACGCGATTCTGGAAACCTTTTTGCTGTACCAAAACACGGTCGGCGTGAAGGGCCTGTCAGCCCGCACCTTGCGTGCGCTGTACAACGCACGCAGCCTGATGGACGGTGCCTTTCGCAGCGACCCGGTCAACCGCACCACCTTCATGGCGATCCTGATGCAGCCCAGCGGCCTGACCCACGCCATCCGGCTGATGAACCAAACCTCGGTGCTGGGGCGCTACCTGTGGGTGTTCAGGCGCATCGTCGGGCAAATGCAGCACGACCTGTTTCACGTCTACACCGTGGACCAGCACATCCTGACCGTGCTGCGCAATATGCGGCGTTTCTTCATCGTCGAACACGCCCACGAATACCCGTTTTGCTCGCAGCTGGCCTCGGGCTGGGACAAGCCCTGGCTGCTGTATGTGGCGGCACTCTTTCACGACATTGCCAAAGGGCGCGGCGGCGACCACTCGGAACTGGGCTGCGTAGAAGCGCGGCGCTTTTGCAAGCAGCACGGCATCAGCGCCGAGGACACGGCCTTGATCGAGTTCTTGGTGGCCGAGCACCTGACCATGAGCCACATTGCGCAAAAGTCCGACCTGAGCGACAGCGCCGTCATTGCCAAATTTGCGCAGCGCGTGGGCAATGAGCGCAATCTCACCGCCCTGTATTTGCTCACGGTGGCTGACATTCGCGGCACCTCGCCCAAGGTGTGGAATGCCTGGAAAGCCAAGCTGCTCGAAGACCTGTACCGCTACACCATGCGCACCTTGGGTGGCCGTGCGCCGGACGCCGACGCCGAGGTGGAGAGCCGCAAGCGCGAGGCGCTGGTCAACCTGGCGCTGTACTCGCTGCCCTTTGAGGCGCACAAAGCGCTGTGGGCCACGCTGGACGTGAGCTATTTCATGCGCCACGAGGCGCAAGACATTGCCTGGCACACCAAACAGCTGTCCCGCCATGTGCAAACCGCCACGCCTGTCGTTCGTGCCCGGCGCTCCACCATCGGCGAAGGTCTGCAAGTGCTGGTCTACACGCCCGACCAGCCTGACCTGTTTGCGCGCATTTGCGGCTACTTCGACCAGGCTTCTTTCAGCATTGTGGATGCGCGGGTGCACACCTCCCAAACCGGCTACGCGCTGGACACGTTTGAAGTCGTGACCTCTGCCGGCATGGAGGAGCACTACCAGGCCCTGACCAGCATGCTGGAGACCGAACTCGCCCAAACCATTGCCAACGCAGGGCCACTGCCCGCGCCGTCCAAGGGCCGGATATCGCGCCGGGTCAAGAGCTTTCCGATTGCGCCGCGCGTCACACTGCGCCCCGACGAAAAAGCACAAAACTGGCTGCTCAATATCTCGGCCAGCGACCGCCCCGGGCTTCTGTACTCGGTGGCACGGGTGCTGGCACGCCATGACATTGCGGTGCAGCTGGCCAAAGTGGCCACCCTGGGCGAACGGGTCGACGACACCTTTTTGGTCCATGGCGCACAGTTGCAACACAACAAAGCGCAAATCGCGATAGAAACAGAGCTACTGCAAACACTGGCCTATTGAGGTCTTAAAGCCCAGGAGACAAACATGCAACACCCTCGCTATTCCACGCCCAGCCGCCGCCAGCTTTTGACCGGTGCCGCAGCACTGGGCGCGTGCAGCTTTCCGGCGCTCGCGCAAAGCAAAATCGTGCTGCGCATTTCCAGCCCCGCCGTGCCGGACGACTGGCACGCCAAGATGTGGACCGTGTTTAAAGACACCTTGGAAAAAAGCGCGCCCGGTGAGTTTGATGTGCAGATCAACCTCAACGCCTCCTTGTTCAAGCAAGGTGCCGAGTCGGCCGCCATGGCGCGCGGCAACCTGGAATTGACCACCCTGTCGTCGTTTGACATCGCCAAGTTTGTGCCCGCGTTTTCGGTGTTTACCGCGGGCTACATGGTGCGCGACCCGGCCCAGCAGCAAAAGATTTTCCAGGGGCCCCTAGGTGCTGAGCTGTTCAAGATGGTGTCTGACACCATGGACGTCACGCCCTTGGCCACGGCCTACCTGGGTACGCGCCAACTCAATCTGCGCGAAGTGCGCAATGTCAAAACGCCGGCCGACCTCAAGGGCGTGAAGCTGCGCATGCCAGGCTCCAAAGAATGGCTTTTTTTGGGCGAAGCTTTGGGAGCGACCGCCACGCCGCTGGCCTTTGGCGAGGTGTATTTGGGCCTGAAGACCGGCACCATCGACGGCCAGGACAACCCGCTGCCCTCGGTGCGCGCGGCCAAGTTTTACGAAGTGACCAAGCAAATCGTGCTGACCAGCCACTTGGTCGACAGCCTGTTTATTTCTATCTCCAACAAGAGCCTGGCGGCGATGACGCCCGCGCAGCGCCAAAAAGTAACGGCCGCCGCGCAGGCCGCTGCCGTCTACAACAACGACAACCGGATCAAAGAAGAAGCGCAACTGGTGGAGTTCTTCCGCAAAGAAGGCTTGCAAATCACCACACCGGACCTAGACGCGTTCCACAAGTCGGTGCAGCAAAGCTACCAGCGCTCCGACTACGCCAAAGCCTGGCCCGCCGGATTGGTGGACCGCATCAACGCAGTGCGCTAAGGCATGGTCAGCCAGCTTGTGAGGTTCTGGCGCAGTGCCACGAGCGCGATCGCAGGACTCTTGTTTCTGGCCTTGTTTGCGGTGTTCATCGTGCAAATCGGTGCGCGTTTTGGCCTCAACATGCCGCTGGCCTGGACCGACGAGGCCGCTGTCATCTTGTACCTCTGGGTGATTTTGTGGACCGCTGCCTGGGTCGTGCCTGAGCGCGAGCACGTGGTGTTTGACATGCTGTGGAACAGCGCGTCGCTGCGGGCTCGCCAGGCCATGTGTGTCGCAGACAACCTGCTGGTCGGTGGCTTGGCGGGTGCGGCACTGCCCGCAAGCTGGGACTATGTGCACTTTATGGGCCGCGAGGGCTCACCGGTGCTGGGCGTCTCGTTCATGTGGATTGACCTGCCCTTCGTGATGCTGCTGGTGGCCCTGGTGCTGCGATGCGCCTGGGCCATCGTGCAGGCACTGCGCGGCCAGGGCCTTGAGCAGGCCTTGCGCTTGTGAGGGCCGCAGTATGAGCATGGGTATCTGGGTCTTGGCAGGCGTACTGGTGGCCGCCTTGCTGCTGCGCATGCCGATTGGCTTTGGCATGATGGCGGCAGGCATTGGCTACCTGATGGCCACCCACCAAGACCTGGGGCTGGTGGCAGAGCAGGTGAGCAACGGCCTGTACAACAGCTATGTATTGCTGGCGGTGCCTTTGTTTGTGTTTGCCGCCAACCTGATGAATGCGGGCACGGTGAGCGAGCGCATTTTCGACTTTTGCCGCATTCTGGTGGGGCCCATGCGGGGAGGCCTTGCGCAGGTGGATATTTTGGTGAGTGTGATTTTTTCAGGCATGAGCGGCAGCGCCATTGCCGACGCGGCCGGCCCCGGCCTGGTCACCATTCGGCAAATGCTCAAACACCCCGCGTACCCGCGTGGCTTTGCGGGCGCTGTGGTGGTTGCCAGTGCAACCTTGGGGCCCATCATTCCGCCCTCGATTCCCATGGTCATTTACGCCCTGGTGTCCGGCACCTCGGTGGGTGCTTTGTTCTTAGGGGGCGTGGTGCCCGGCCTCCTGATGGCCGCTCTCATGATGCTGGTGGTCCATGTGATTGCCACGCGGCGCAACATGCCGCGCGAGGCACCGATCCCGCGCTCGGAGTGGGCTGCCTTGGCGTTTCGCGGTGCCCTTCCTCTGTCCATGCCTATCGTCTTGTTGGGCGGCATTTACTCCGGCGCGTTCACACCGACCGAAGCTGCGGCAGTGGCTGCTTTGCATGCGCTGGTCTTGTCCACCGTGGTGTTTCGCGCCCTTGACTGGCGCGGCTTTTGGACGGTGGTGCTGGAGTCGGCCCGCGGCAGCGCGGTGATCACCCTCATCCTGGCCGGCTCATTCATGCTCAACTACGCGCTCACCGCAGAGGGTGTGCCCCAGGCCATGGCACTGTGGGTGTCGGGCATGCATCTCTCCCAAATCCAGTTCTTGCTGCTGGTCAACCTGCTTTTCCTGGCGCTGGGCTGCTTTTTGGACGTGTCGGTGCTGCTCCTGGTATTCGTACCCATGCTGCTGCCTGCGGCCAGGCTGCTGGGGGTGGACCTGGTGCACTTTGGGGTGCTGGTGGTGCTCAATATGATGATTGGCCTGATACACCCGCCCTTTGGCATGCTGCTGTTTGTGACCAAGGCGCTGACCGGTATCCCGATTGGCGAAATGATGCGCGAAGGCTGGCCCTTTTTGCTCATGCTGCTGGCCCTGCTGCTGGCCATGACCTTCTTCCCACAGATCGTGCTGTGGCTGCCGCAGACCCTGGGTTACGGGGCGCACTGAGGGCGACTGCCCCGGCTTTGCCAGGGCTTGGCACGATTCCTGATTAGGTGGGGCTCAATGTCGATGTTTCGACAGGAGGAGCAGCCCCATGGCCAATGACTTCGAAATCAGAGCCCTAGACCGGGACGGTGGCGCCAGCCACCACCCGGGCGCGGACGATCACCAACACCGGCGCGAGCAGCGCCTGCGCGCCTTGCTCAGTGCCCTGAAAACCGGGCCCATCGACGCGGCGCGCCTGGCGTTTACCGCGCTGGTGTCCCACGACTTGGAACTCGCCCACCAACCCGGCCTGACCCGCATTGGCAGCGCCTTGCAAAGCAGCAACCTGGTCGCGGCCTTGCGCATTGCCCAAGAAATGCAGCTGGGGCGTACCGGCTTGTTCAAAAATCCGACACTGCCGATCCGCGTGAGCGACGCGACCGCCAAGGCCCCCGAACACAAGGGATTTATTGGCGGCATGACCGGCCGCCTGTTTGACCGAACCGCTTAAACGATCTTCACGCTCAGGTTGGGCAGGCCATCGATGTGCATTTCAATCACATCGCCGCGCACCACAGGTCCCACGTTTTCCGGGGTGCCGGAATAAATAATGTCGCCAGGAAACAGCTCAAATGCCTCGGAGAGCTTGGCAATTTGCTCGGCCACCGACCAAATCATCTGGTTCAAATTGGCACTTTGCTTGGTTTGACCATTCACCTTGAGCCAAATAGCGCCCTGCGTGAAGTGCCCGGTTTGCGCTACCTTGTGCAAGGGCCCGATGGGCGCGGAGTGGTCAAAACTCTTACCGATTTCCCAGGGCTTTTTCTCGTCGCCCATGGCGCGCTGCAAATCCCGACGCGTCATGTCCAAACCCAGGGTGTAGCCATAGACGTGCTCCAGGGCCTTGTCTACCGAAATATTGCGCCCGCCTTTGCCCAGCGCCGCCACCAGTTCTGCCTCGTAGTGGTAGTTTTTGGTCAGCGGCGGATAGAGGTGGTCGGCCACGGTGCCGCTGGCCACGTTTTGAATCGCGTCGGTTGGCTTTTGAAAGAAGAACGGTGGCTCGCGCGTGGGGTCCGAGCCCATTTCGCGGGAATGCGCGGCGTAATTGCGACCAATGCAGTACACGCGGCGCACCGGGTACATCTCGTCCGAGCCCACGATGGGCAAGTAAACCGCTGGCACGGCAAACGGGGTTTTGATGCTGGACTGCGTGACGCCTGGCGTGGCGCAACCCAACAAAGCCCCTGCGGACATCAGCCCGCCAGACTGCAACCAACTGCGTTTTGAAATATCGGGCAAAG
>CANBQX010000098.1 GCA_947371775.1 Comamonadaceae bacterium | reverse complement strand
AGCGCCCAGTGTTTGCAGATTTTTCCCTTGAGGCCCAGTGACTCGGCATAGGTGGGCAACAGCAACTCGATCGCAGCAGTGTCAAAACCGATACCGTGGTTCAGGCGCTGCACCCCATATTCCGCATAAATACCTTTGATGGCCATCATGGCCATCAGCACTTGAATCTCGGAAATCTGGGCCGGGTCACGGGTGAACAGTGGCTCAATTTGATTGGGCTTGGGTGCCAGAATGACGTAATCCACCCAGTCACCGGGAATGTCCACGCGCGGCAAGGTCTCCAACACCTCGTTGACCTGAACGATCACGATGCCGCTCTTGAAAGCGGTGGCTTCCACGATGGCGGGTGTGTCCTCGGTGTTAGGACCGGTGTACAGATTGCCCTGCGCATCCGCAGCCTGCGCGCACACCAGCGACACCTGCGGTGTCAGATCCACAAAATAGCGCGAGAACAATTCCAGGTACGTGTGGATGGCGCCAATTTGAATGTGCCCCGCCGACACCATTTTGGCCAGGCGTGCGCTTTGCGGGCCTGAAAAGGAAAAGTCGAGTTTGGAGGCAATGCCACTCTCGAACACGTCCAGGTGTTCGGGCAAGGCAATGACTGACTGCACCATGTGCAGGTCGTGCACCTGGTGCGGGTCGAGTTGGGTCAGGGTGCGGGCCAAAAAGTCCGCTTGTTTTTGGTTGTTGCCTTCCAGACAGACCCGGTCACCGGACTCGATCGCGCTGCTGAGCAATTGCACTGCGCCTGCTGTGTCAACCCGCTTGCCGCGCAATTGCGGGCCCAGACTGGCCAACACACGGGCCTTGCGCCGTGCGCGGCCCTGCGCCTGCAAATTCCAAAGACCCAGCGGTGCATTCATCTCACTTGGCTCCCATCACCATATTGGGCAGGCCGGTGGCAATGCCTGGAAATGCACACAGCAGGAACACGGCCAGGAACATCAGGCCCACAAAGGGCATCACACCCCAGATCACGTCCTTGAGCGGGATGTCGGGCGCGACGTTTTTGATCACGAAGATGTTCAGACCCACGGGTGGGTGGATCAGGCCCATTTCCATCACAATGGTCATGACCACGCCAAACCAGATCAAGTCAAAACCCGCCGCTTTGAGCGGCGGCAGAATGATGGGCGCAGTCATCAAGATGATGGACACCGGCGGCAGGAAAAAGCCCAGCACGATCACCATCAGCAAAATCACCGCCAGCAGCACCCACTTGGACAGCTGCATGCCCACAATCCATTGCGCAGCGCCCTGGCTGATGTGCAGGTGGCTCATGACATAGCTATACAACAGCGACATGCCGATGATCAGCATCAGCATGGTCGACTCTTTGAGCGTGCTCGACAAAAGCGGTGCCACGTCTTTCGGCCGCCACAAGCCGTAGACCACGGCCACCAGTCCCAACGCCATCAAGCCGCCCAGACCGGCAGTCTCGGACGGCGTGGCGTAGCCGCCATACAGCGCAACCATCACGCCCAGCAGCAAAACCAAAAAGGGCAGCACGCGCGGCAGCATTTCCACTTTCTGCGCCAGAGTGAAATGCTCTTCTTCGAGGTATGCGGACTTCACGCCACCGGACTGGTAGACCTCCAGAGCCTGCCGGTATTCCTTGCGCGCGCGCGCCACGGCGTAGCCCGCAAACAACCCTACCAGCAGCAAGCCAGGACCGATACCCGCCAGGAACAAGCGCCCCAGCGACTGCTCGGCGGCCACGGCGTACAAAATCATCACGATGGACGGTGGCAACAGGATGCCCAAGGTGCCACCGGCGGCGATGATGCCGGCGGCGAATCCTGGCGAATAGCCACGACGGCGCATTTCCGGAATGCCGGCCGAACCAATAGCCGAACAAGTGGCTGGGCTCGACCCCGCCATGGCCGCAAACAGCGCGCAAGCAAACACGTTGGCAATGCCCAAGCCACCGGGCACTTTGTGCAGCCAGGCGTGGATGGCGGAATACAAGTCCTGACCTGCGCGCGATTTGCCGATGGCCGCACCCTTCATGATGAAGAGCGGAATCGACAGCAGTGTGATGGAAGCCATTTCTTCGTACACGTTCTGTGCCACGGTGTCCAAAGACGACGCAGGCATGAAGAAATACATAAAGGTGACGGCCACCGTGCCCAGCGCAAAAGCGATGGGCATGCCGGAGAACATTACCAAGAGCGTGGCCGCGCCATACGACAGACCGATAGCAAGTTCGCTCATGCTGCAGCTTTCTGAACTTCGCCGCCGCTCAGGCGCACGGCAGATTGAAGGATGAGTTGGATGGCCAGCAGTGTCATGCCCGCCGACATCAAAGAGTAGGGAATCCACAGGGGCGGCGCAAAGCTGCTGGACGTGGTCTGGCCCTCTGTCCAGGCCTCATGGAACAGCGTCCACGATTTCCAGGAATAAAAGCTGCAAAACAAGGCGGACACCACGTCCACCAGCACCAGCCGCACCCGGTTCACACCAGCGGGCAACAAACCGGCCAGCGCTTCGATGCCCACATGGCCGCGCAAGGACTGCACATAGGCGGCCGTCATAAAGGTCGCGCCCACCAGCATGAACACCGAAGCCTCGTCCTGCCAGTCGGTTGACGACTTGAGGAAATAGCGGGTCACGACCGAATAGGTCAAAACCGCCGCGGTTACCAGCAAAGCGACCATGGACATACGCAACACGAAGCGGTTGAGCGCATCCAGCGCAGCGCTGAAAAACGCCAGTGCCGCGTTGCGTGGCACCAAGTCGCCAGGCTTGGCTGCGCCCTCGAGTTCGAAACCGTGGCTCACAGCGTCTGCTCAGCCAGTGCCAGCCGCTTGGCGCTGCCTGCGTTTTTGGCGGCGTAGTCTTTCCAAGCCGTTTCGCGCGCCAGGTCTTGCCATTTTTTGATGGCAGCGGGGTTCAGGTCCACCACGGTAGCGCCGGCTTTTTTGTAGACGTTGGCCACTTCCACGTCGTCTTTCTTGGCTTCTTCCTGGGCAAATTTTTCCATTTCCGCGCCCACGGCCATGATGGCGTCGCGCTGGGCTTGCGGCAGCGCATCAAAAATCTGTTTGGACATCATCAGCGGCTCAAACATGAACCAATAGGCGCCCGCACGACCCGTGGTCAATGCTTTGGCCACTTCTTCGAGGCGGAAGGAGATAAAGGAGGTGCTCGAGGTCATTGCGGCGTCCATGGCGCCGGTTTGCATGGCTGCATAAATTTCGTTGGACGGCAGGCTGACCACCGAGGCACCCGCTTCTTTGAGAATCATGTCCACCTCGCGCGAACCGCCCCGCACTTTCATGCCTTTAGCGTCTTCGGGATTGACGATGGGCTTGGTGCGCGAGGCGACACCACCGGCCTGCCAGACCCAGCTGATCAACACAATGCCTTTCTCCAACAGCACACGGCTGAGTTCAGCGCCCACGGGTTTGGTTTTCCAGCCGTAGGCCTGTGCATACGAGGTCACCAATCCAGGCATCAGGCCAATATTGACTTCCGGAATTTCACCGCCGGCGTAGGACAAGGGAATCAGCGCCAAATCAAGCGCCCCCTTGCGCATGGACGAAAACTGGGCATTCGTTTTCATGAGCGACGAGCCAGGGTAAATCTCGAACTTCAAGGCACCCTTGGTGCGCTTTTCCACCTCGGCGGCGAACTTCCGCACCAAGCGGTCACGGAAATCTCCCTCCGTCAAGGTGCCACCGGGAAATTGGTGGGAAATTTTCAGGGTGGCGGTTTGGGCCCATGCGGCCGTGAAAGGCAGGGAAGCCAAGGTCAGGACACCGGCGGTTTGCAGCAGATTGCGTCTTTTCATGGAATGATCTCCTCAGGTCTGTCGAACAAAAATCGCAACGCCACCACATCGCGGGTCAGGTTGCGGGAGGCAGAAGACGCTCTGAGGCATCCTTCATGTATACGCAAATTCTATTTAGCGTATTTTTTATGGCTATTAGTGAATACCCTTAGTTTACTCAGCGAATACCCTTAGCTATACTTGCGCCATGAAAATTTCTGACTTGCTGCGTGAAAAAATCGAGGAGCAAATCGCCACCGGCGACCTTCCGCCCGGCAGCACCCTGGATGAAGCCGCGCTGGTAGAGGCGCACGGCGTGTCCCGTACGCCCGTTCGCGAAGCACTGATTCAACTGGCCGCAGAGGGGTTGATTGAGATGCGGCCTCGCCATGGTGCCGTGGTCACCAGCATTGGGCCCGGGCGCCTGATTGAAATGTTCGAAGTGATGGCAGAACTGGAGTCCATGTGCGGTCGACTGGCCGCCCGGCGCATGAGTGTGGGCGAGCACAAAACTCTGGCCAAAGCCCATGAAGACTGCGAAAAAGCCCGTGCCGCCCAGGACCCCGACGCCTATTTCTATGCCAATGAGCAGTTTCACGCGGCCATTTACGCCGGCAGCCACAACCAGTTCTTAAGCGAACAAGCGCAGCAACTGCACCGCCGCCTGCGCCCTTACCGGCGCTTACAGCTTCGGGTCCGCGACCGCATGGGAAGCTCTTACACCGAGCATGCCGCCATCGTCCAGGCGATTACCGCCGGCGACCCCCAGGCCGCGTCGGCCGCATTGCACGGTCACATCGTGGTGCAGGGGGAGCGTTTTGGTGATTTGCTGGCTTCGCTGGGAGATTTGACCGCATCTGCCGCTTAAAGCGGCGAACGTCGGTCTACGAGACGATATCGCGCATCCACTGCGGCAGCTCCACCGCCTTTTGGCTCGGAAAATCCACCCACACGACGGTGGCACCCCCGGCCGCACTCACGACGCCTGGTTGGTCGGCACGCTCCATGGTGCCCCAGGTGTCAAAGGTGGTGCGCGCAGGGTCGCTGACATAGATCTTGACGCACACATCGCCGGGGTATTCCAGCTGTTTGTAGAAGTTGCAAAACGCATTCAAGATCACCGGGCCTTGGCCTTTCGGGTCAGGATTGGCGCCAATCTTTCGCATCCACTCGATGCGGGCCGATTCCAGGTAACGGAAATACACCGTGTTGTTGACGTGGCCCATCGCGTCCATGTCACCCCAGCGAATAGCCAGGTCCATCTCGAAGACGAGTTTCTTGTTGTCGGGAATGAGAATACGCATGGTTTTGCCGTGAAAAGTTTAGCGCGATGCTAGCGCACCGCCCCCTTAAAATCGCTCCTTTCGCTCTCGCAGCGCCGCTTCCCTGGAAATCCCCGCTTTGTCCTTCGCCTCCGAAACCCGCCGCCGCCGCACCTTTGCCATCATTTCCCACCCGGACGCAGGCAAAACCACGCTCACAGAAAAGCTGCTGCTGTTCTCTGGTGCGATTCAGATTGCTGGCTCGGTGAAGGCGCGCAAGGCCTCGCGCCATGCCACCAGCGACTGGATGGAGATTGAAAAGCAGCGCGGTATTTCGGTGGCGTCGAGCGTGATGCAAATGCTGTACCGCGACCATGTGATCAACTTGCTGGACACGCCTGGGCACAAAGACTTTTCCGAAGACACCTACCGCGTGCTCACCGCCGTAGACGCCGCGCTGATGGTGATTGACGCAGCCAACGGTGTGGAGGCGCAAACACGGCGCTTGATTGAGGTGTGCCGCCAGCGCAACACGCCCATCATCACTTTTGTGAACAAGATGGACCGCGAGGTGCGCGAACCGCTGGATATCTTGGACGAGATTGAGCGCGAGCTGGGCATGCCCTGCGTGCCCATGACCTGGCCTGTTGGGCAGGGCAAGTTGTTTGGCGGCATCATTAACCTGCGCACCCAGGCGATGACGGTGTTTGAGAGCGGCAGCGAACGCCTGCCGCAAGACTTTGACGCCATACCCTTGAGCGCGCCCGAGACGCTGGAAAAGCGCTTTGGCTTTGAATGGACCAGCGCCGTCGAAAGCATGGAGCTGGCCACCGGCGCATCGCCCGCCTGGGACCACGCTGCCTTTTTGGCAGGCAAACAAACCCCGGTGTTCTTTGGATCCGGCGTGAACAACTTTGGCGTGATGGAAGTGCTGGACGCGTTGGTGGACTTGGCCCCCGCGCCCCAAAGCCGCACCAGCACGCTCATGGTCAACAAAGCGCCGGTCGTGAAAGTGATGCAACCGGACGATCCGCAGTTCAGCGGTGTGGTATTCAAGGTGCAGGCCAATATGGACGCCAACCACCGCGACCGCATTGCCTTTGTGCGCATGGCCTCGGGCAAATACACGCCGGGCATGAAGCTCAAAGTGATGCGCACGGCCAAAGAGCTGCGTCCCACCAGCGTGGTGACTTTTATGAGCCAGCGCCGCGAGGCGGTGGAAGAGGCGTATGCGGGCGACATCGTGGGCTTTACCACCCACGGCGGCGTGCAATTGGGCGACACGATTACCGATGGCAGCGTGAACCTGCAGTACACGGGCTTGCCATTTTTTGCACCCGAGCTGTTCATGACCGTGGTGCTGCGCAATCCGCTGCGCACCAAGCAGTTGCAGCAAGGCCTGGCCCAGCTGGGCGAAGAAGGTGCTATTCAAGTGTTCAAGCCCGAGATGGGCGGCAATATGCTGCTGGGCGCCGTGGGACAGTTGCAGTTTGAAGTGGTGCAGCACCGTCTGAAAGGCGAGTACGACGCCGACATCCGCCTGGAAGGCTGCCAATACACCGGCGCGCGCTGGATTACCGCAGACACCCCCAAAGAGCTGCAAGATTTCGTCAACGCCTACCCCCAGCGCATGGCACGCGATGCGGCCGACACCTTGGCCTATTTGTGCACCAGCCCCTATGACGTGCGTCTGGCGCAAGAGCGCTTTCCCAAAATCCATTTCCATCCGCTGCGTGAGCATGCGGGCCTAGCCCTGGGCAGCGCGGGCTGAACCGGAGAGGGCCGTTGCGCACCGCATCACGCCAGGGTCTGCTGGCGATTTTTGGCTCGACGCTTTTCCAGCTCACGGGCATTTTTATGCTCTCACCGCTGCTGCTCTTGCTGCTGCGCCACGCCGAGGTGTCCAACACCGTGGCCGGGCTGTTTGCGGCCACGTCCTGGCTGGGCATTTTCATCATCACGCCGTTTGCCTCGCAGCTCACCCGGCGCATCGGGCGGCGCCGGGCACTGTGGCTGGCCTCCACCGTTCCGCTGGCCACTG
>CANBQX010000097.1 GCA_947371775.1 Comamonadaceae bacterium | reverse complement strand
TATTTAATTTTTCAACAAGCCCACCGCCGACAACGCTCGTTGTCGGCTCCCGCATTTTTGTGCGGCAGATGACATAAAAAGGAAGTTCAAGTGGCACGCTATCTAGGCCCCAAGGCCAAACTCTCACGCCGTGAAGGCACCGACCTGTTCCTCAAGAGCGCTCGCCGCGCGATTGGTGATAAGGCCAAATTCGATTCCAAGCCTGGTCAACACGGCCGCACCTCGGGTGCCCGTACTTCCGACTACGGCCTGCAGTTGCGCGAAAAGCAAAAAGTCAAGCGCATGTATGGCGTGTTGGAGCGCCAGTTCCGCCGTTATTTTGAAGAAGCGGACCGCCGCAAAGGCAACACCGGTGCGAACCTGTTGTTCTTGCTCGAGTCCCGTTTGGACAACGTGGTCTACCGCATGGGCTTTGGTTCCACGCGCGCCGAAGCACGCCAGCTGGTGTCGCACAAGGCGATCACGGTGAACGGCCACTCGGTCAACATTCCTTCTTACATGGTCAAGGCTGGCGACATCCTCGCCATCCGCGAGAAGTCCAAGAAGCAAACCCGTGTTGCTGAAGCGCTTCAATTGGCGCAGCAAGTCGGTATGCCTTCCTGGGTGGAAGTGAATTCCGACAAGGCTGAAGGTACGTTCAAGTCAGTTCCCGACCGCGACATGTTCGGCTCGGACATCAACGAATCGCTGATTGTTGAGTTGTACTCGCGCTAATTGCGCCTGGGTTTTTTTAATTGTTCCTATGGCGCAGCTTGCTGGGCTGTAGGCGCTTCACCAGCCTTACCGACGTAACGAGTCGGGGGTATTGAGAGGAAGTTTGAATGCAAAATAATTTGTTGAAACCAAAGTCAATCAGTGTTGAGCAAATCGGTTTGAACCGCGCCAAAGTGGCCCTCGAGCCCTTCGAGCGCGGCTATGGCCACACGCTGGGAAATGCGCTGCGTCGCGTTTTGTTGTCTTCGATGCCTGGTTATGCCGCAACCGAAGTGACGATCGCTGGCGTGCTGCACGAGTACTCGTCGATTGACGGTATTCAAGAAGATGTCGTGAACATCTTGTTGAACCTCAAGGGTGTTGTGTTCAAGTTGCACAACCGCGATGAAGTCACCCTGAGCCTGCGTAAAGACACCGAAGGTGTGGTCACTGCGGCGGACATCCAAACCCCGCACGATGTGGAGATCATCAACCCCGAGCACGTGATTGCCCACTTGTCGTCCGGCGGCAAGCTGGACATGCAGATCAAGGTGGAAAAAGGCCGTGGCTATGTGCCCGGCTCGATGCGCCGTCATGCCGATGAGCCCACCAAATCGATCGGCCGTATGGTCCTCGATGCGTCGTTCTCGCCCGTCAAGCGCGTGAGCTATGTGGTCGAAAGCGCCCGTGTGGAGCAGCGTACCGATTTGGACAAGCTCGTTGTTGAGATCGAAACCAATGGCGCAGTGAGCGCTGAAGATGCGGTTCGTTCTTCGGCACGCATTCTTGTGGAACAACTGGCGGTGTTCGCTCAGTTGGAAGGCAATGAGCTGCCAGGATTCGGTCCTGCAGCCTCCAGCCGTGAAGCCAAGTTCGATCCAATTCTGCTGCGCCCTGTGGATGAGCTCGAGCTCACCGTGCGTTCTGCCAACTGCCTGAAAGCAGAAAACATTTACTACATCGGTGATTTGATTCAACGCACCGAGAACGAGTTGCTCAAGACCCCGAATCTGGGTCGCAAGTCGCTCAACGAAATCAAGGAAGTGCTCGCTTCTCGCGGCCTGACTCTTGGTATGAAGCTTGAAAGCTGGCCGCCCGCGGCTCTGGAAAAGCGTTAATAAGTAAGCGGGCTCGCAAGGCCCTGCGCCCAGAGCAGTACCTGGTACGGCTGCTCGTAAATACTAAATCGAAGGAATAAAAATGCGCCACGGACACGGACTACGTAAACTGAACCGCACAAGCTCTCACCGCTTGGCGATGCTTCGCAACATGATGAATTCTTTGATCGAACACGAAGCGATCAAAACCACGGTACCCAAGGCCAAGGAACTGCGCCGCGTGGTCGAGCCCATGATCACTTTGGCCAAAGAAGCCACCGTGGCCAATCGCCGTTTGGCTTTTGACCGTCTGCGTGACCGTGACAGCGTGACCAAATTGTTTGACGTTTTGGGTCCGCGTTTCAAGGCGCGTCCAGGCGGTTACACACGTATCTTGAAGATGGGTTTCCGTGTCGGTGACAACGCGCCTATGGCCTTGGTCGAACTCGTGGAACGCACTGAAATAGTTGAGGAAGACGCCGCAAACACTGCTGCGTAAGTTAGAATACAGGTATACCGCGCGATGGAGCAGCCTGGTAGCTCGTTGGGCTCATAACCCAAAGGTCGTAGGTTCAAATCCTACTCGCGCAACCAACAAAACAGCCCTCGGGTTTGTTTTCAAAACGCCAACTTTTTAGTTGGCGTTTTTTTTGGAAAAGAGTTTCACCATGTTCCTTCCCCTAGACCCGGACGCTGTCGCGCACGGCATTCAACTCTCTGTTGCTCCGGTGTTTTTGTTGACCGCCGTGTCGGGGATGATTGGCGCGGTGGCCAACCGCTTGGCGCGCATCATTGACCGTGCGCGTCTCTTGGAAAAAGGCCTGCAGGCCCCCATGGAAGCCGCTGAGCACGACAAGATTTTCAAAGAGCTGGCCGAGCTCCGGCGCAGGGGATTGCTGGCCAACTGCAGCATCGCTTTGCTCACCGTGTGCGCCGTGTGCATTGGCCTGACCATCATGATTTTGTTTCTGGGCGAGACCCTCAATTTTCAGGGCCTGCGCATTTCCATCGTCAGCTTTCTCGGCGGCGTCATCTGCTTTTTATTGGCCTTGATTTGTTTCCTGATCGAGACCTGGATTGCCACCCGCGTGCTGAATTTCGCGCAGAGAACAACCTGATTTTTATTGCTGCAGCGAGCTTTTCTCCACCTGCACCGCGCAGTCATAAAACGTCGGCGCACGGCCCATGTCGGTCAGCTGCTGGCCGGTCACTTCATTCACGTTGCTGCCCTTGGGGCCGAGCTTGCGCCACCAGACGCCCAGGCCATTGACGACGCCGGGTCGCGCCCGATGGCCGACGTGGGCGGTGCAGTGGTACTCACCCCGCGCGTTGAACACCCGCACCATGTCACCATCGCGGATGGCGCGTGATTCAGCATCCACCGCATTCATTTCCAACAAGGGCTGGCCTTCGATATCGCGCAAGCTTTTGACATTCACAAAAGTGGAATTCATGAAGTTGCGCGCAGGCGGCGAGATCATCGCCAGGGGGTAGCTGCTGTTGGCGGCAGCGGCCTCGTAATTGGGCACATAGTCGGGCAGGCCGTCGCCCAGCGAGGCGGCCAGGCGCTCGCTGAAGAACTCGCACTTGCCGGACGGCGTGGGGAAGTGACCGTTTGCAAATGGCGCGTCGGGCAGTGGCAGGCTCACAAATCCGTCCGTTAACAATTGGTCAAAGTCCAGGCGAGCCTCCAGCGCCACGCGGCAAAGCGCCAGGTCGTCGTCGGCAAAGCAGGCGTCTGTGTAGCCCATGGCTTTCGCCAGGCTCCGGAAGATGTCGGTGTTGGTACGTGACTGTCCCATGGGGGCGATGGCAGGGCGGTTGAGCAGCACATCGGTGTGGCCATAGGTGGTGTGCACGTCCCAGTGCTCGAGCTGCGTGGTGGCAGGCAAGATGTAGTCTGCATAGTCCGCCGTGTCGGTCTGAAAGTGTTCTAGCACCACGGTAAACAAGTCTTCGCGGGCAAAGCCTTGCACCACCTTCGATGAGTCCGGTGCCACGGCCACAGGATTGCTGTTGTACACAATGAGCGCCTCGATGGCGGGTCCGAACGTGGGGCTGGCAGGACGCAGCAAGTCGTCGCCAATGGTGCTCATGTTGACCGTGCGGCTTGGCCCTTTGGCGCGCAGGTCGGGGCGGCTCAAGGCGGACTTGTCAAACCCGTGGGTGCCGGAGGCGGAGAGCAGCATGCCGCCCGCACGGTGTTTCCAAGCGCCAATGAGGGCAGGCAAGCAGGCCACGGCGCGCACCGCATTGCCACCGCCGCGTGTGCGCTGCATGCCGTAGTTCAGCCGGATGCCTGCAGGTGCGCCGCTGGCCACACAGGCGCCGTAGTCGCGCGCCAGGGATTCAATTTGGGCCACGGGGATGCCGCAGACGTCGGCAGCCCGTGCGGGCGGCCATTGCAGGGCACGCTCTTTGAGCGCTTCCCAACCCAAGGTGTGGCGCGCAATGTAGTCGTGGTCCAGCCAGTCGTGGGTGACGAGTTGGTGCATCACGGCCAAGGCCAAGGCCGCATCCGTGCCGGGGCGCAGCGCAATGTGCTCGTGGCATTTCTCCGCGGTCTCGGAGCTGCGGGGGTCGATGCAAATCAGCTTGGCGCCATTGCGTTTGGCGATTTGGGCATAGCGCCAAAAGTGCAAGTTACTGGCAATCGGGTTGCTGCCCCAAATCAAAATCAGCTTCGATTCGGCAAAAAACTCCACCTGCATCCCCAGCTTGCCGCCCAGCGTGGCATCGAGCGCTGCCCCGCCCGCAGAGGCGCAGATGGTGCGATCCAGCAGAGATGCGCCCATGCGATTGAAAAATCGCTCTGCCATGCCCTCGCCCTGCACCCAGCCCATGGTGCCCGCATAGCTGTAGGGCAGCACCGCCTGGGGGCCGCGCTGCGGGTCGTTGACGATGGCTTGAAGTCGCTGTGCGATGTCGCTGATGGCTTCGTCCCACCCCACCGGCGTAAATTGGCCAGAGCCCTTAGGGCCGCTGCGGCGCAAGGGCTGGAGCAGACGCTCCGGGTGGTAGCTGCGTTCGTTGTAGCGCGACACCTTGGTGCAGAGCACGCCATCGGTTTGCGGGTGCTTGGGGTTGCCCTGCACCTTGATGGCGACGCCGTCTTGCACCGTGGTCACCAAAGAGCAGGTGTCCGGGCAATCGTGGGGGCAAGCGCCCACGACCTGGTGGGTGCCGGTGGCGGGTACCGCGTGGATGCTGATGGTCTCTGGCATAGTGGAGTGGGCGCGTTGCCGAACTGGTAAGAAAATAGCGCCCATCGTAGCAAGCCTGCGCCACCCTGAGGCACCCTTATGCAACTGATCGACTCCATCGTCCACCATGCACCGGCAATTGCCGCTATCCGGCGCGACATCCACGCCCATCCCGAGCTGTGTTTTCAGGAAGTGCGCACGGCCGACGTCGTGGCTGCCAAGCTGACGGAGTGGGGCATCCCCATTCACCAGGGCTTGGGCACGACCGGTGTGGTGGGTATCGTGAAGGCCGGCACCTCGTCGCGGGCCATCGGCCTGCGCGCCGACATGGACGCTTTGCCCATGCAAGAGGTCAATACCTTTGCCCACGCCAGCGTGCACCCCGGAAAAATGCACTCCTGCGGCCACGACGGGCACACCGCCATGCTGCTGGCTGCAGCCCACTATTTGAGCAAGCACCGCGACTTTGACGGCACCGTGTACCTGATCTTCCAGCCCGCCGAAGAGGGCGGTGGTGGCGCCCGTGAAATGATCAAAGAAGGCTTGTTTGAGCAGTTCCCCATGGACGCGGTGTTCGGCATGCACAACTGGCCCGGCATGGCGCAGGGCGACTTCGCGGTCAGCGCGGGCCCCGTCATGGCTTCGAGCAACGAATTCAAAATCACCATCCGGGGCAAGGGCGCGCACGGCGCCATGCCGCACCTGGGGCTGGACCCGGTGCCGGTGGCTTGTCAAATGGTGCAGGCCTTTCAGACCATCATCAGCCGCAACAAAAAGCCGATCGACGCGGGCGTGATATCGGTGACCATGATCCACGCGGGCGAGGCGACCAACGTGATTCCGAACTTTTGCGTGCTGCAAGGCACGGTGCGCACTTTCACCTTTGAAGTGCTGGACTTGCTGGAGCAGCGCATGCGTGAGGTGGCAGAGCACACGGCGGCTGCCTTTGGCGTGACCTGTGAATTTGAATTCCGCCGCAATTACCCACCCACCATCAACAGCGCGCCCGAGGCGGACTTTGCCCGCAAGGTCATGGCCCAACTGGTCGGACCCGAGCGCGTCCATGCCCAGGAGCCGACCATGGGCGCGGAAGACTTTGCCTACATGTTGATGGCCAAGCCAGGTTGCTATGTGTTTTTAGGTAATGGCGATGGCGACCACCGCAGCCTGGGCCATGGCGGCGGGCCGTGCATGCTGCACAACCCCAGCTACGACTTCAACGACCACCTCATTCCCACGGGCGCAAGCTACTGGGTGCGCTTGGCTGAAGCCTGGTTGGCGCCCTAGCGCGGTGCGAAACGGCGCTCTGCAATGGTGAGCAGGCCGTCAAAAATCAGGTTGTCCACCAGCTCAAAAGGGCGCGTCATGCTGGGCGCCATCTTCCATCCGGCGCCGCCAGTCATGATGCACAGCGGCTCTTCGCCGCAGTGGCCGCGCACATGCTGCACCATGCATTCCACCGCCCCGGCAATCGCGTAGGTGCCGCCGCTGGTCAGCGCGTCGCTGGTGTTGGTGGGAAAGGGGCACACCTCGCCGGTGGGCACATGCAAGCCCGCCGTGCCCGACTCCAAGGCGCGCAGCATGATGCCGTGGCCTGGCAGGATAAAACCCCCTAAGAACCGGCCTTGCGGCGATACGGCCTCGACCGTCACCGCCGTGCCCACCATCACCACCACCATAGGGCGGGGCGCGCCTTGCGCTTGCATGCGGTGGTAGGCGCCAATCATGGCCACCCAGCGGTCGGCACCCAGGCGGCTAGGGTGGTCGTAGCCGTTGGTCATTCCCGCTTCGGCGTCGCTGGAGACCACCCATTGCGGCGTCACGTCCCACAGCTCGAGTTGTTGCTCCACCCGCCGCTTGATGGCGTCGCCCGCCACCACACAGCCCAGGATATGGGCAGGCGGGGGCAAGGTGGACCAAATGCCTTCGGCCAGTTTGTCGATGTTTTCTAAAAACTCCGCGCCTTGGGCCAGGAGTTCTGCGCCAGGCAGGGGGGACGCGTACTGCGCCCATTTGAGGCGCGTATTGCCGATGTCCAAAGCAAGAAAGGTCATAAGGGCGGAGGAGTTTGCACGCATTATCGCCAAGGCCACACAATGGTTTACAGTCAGGGGTTCAAG
>CANBQX010000096.1 GCA_947371775.1 Comamonadaceae bacterium | reverse complement strand
TCGTCCATCTCACTGAACCCCGATTCGGTGATCTCTACCTGGCAGCAACTCGCAGCACGATGAAGGCGACGCAAACCCTGGCGCAATGGCGGCTGCATGCCGTTTTGCTTAGCCTGTGGTTTGCGGTCTCGTTCGGCGCCGTTTTTTTTGTTCGCGACCTTCAGGCGGTGGTCGCGGGGTGGCCGGTCGGGTTCTGGTTTGCCAGCCAAGGCGCCGTCATCGTTTTCATTGCGATCGTGGTGATTTTTGCCTGGCGCATGAACCGGCGGGAAGGCGCCCAGACCTCGGCAGAGGCGGCACTCCTGGCGGCCTACGCCCGGCGGATTGACCGCCGCTTTGGCCTGTATGTGGGCGTGCTGCTCTTGTCACTGCTGGCGCTGGGCGCGGCGGAGCAAGCGGGTTTGCCCAAAGTCTGGATCGCGGGCATCTTTCTGTCGGTCACCCTCATCATGTACGCCGCGATCGGGGTCTATGGCCGCACAGCCAATGCAGACGAATACTATGTTGCAGGTCGACGCATACCTGCTATGTACAACGGTATGGCAACCGCTGCCGACTGGATGAGTGCCGCCTCGTTCATTAGCTTGTCGGGCGGCCTGTATTTGCAGGGGTTCTCGGGCATTGGCGACCAGCCGGGAGGCTTGGCCTTTGTCTTGGGCTGGACCGGCGGTTTTTGTTTAGTGGCCTTGTTGGTGGCGCCCTACCTGCGCAAGCTGGATTTGTACACCTTGCCCGACTACTTCGCCTTGCGCTTTGGCGGGCGCTGGCCGCGTCGCATTGCGGCCGGCGCGGCCGTCTTGTGTTCGTTTACCTATGTGGTGGCACAAATTTACGGCGTGGGGTTGATCACCTCGCGCTTGACGGGATTGCACTTTGAAATCGGCATTCTCCTGGGGCTGGGCGGGGTCTTGGTGTGTTCATTCTTGGGCGGGATGCGTGCGGTCACCTGGACGCAGGTGGCGCAGTACGTGGTCATCATGCTGGCGCTGGTCGTGCCGGTCACTTGGTTGTCTTACCATCAGCTGGGCAACCCCGTTGCCGTGTGGGCCTACGGTCAGCAACTGCCCAAAATTGCCGAATTGGAGCGCCAAATTCAGGCTTCACCTGCTGAAAACCAGGTGCGCGCCATTTTTGCGCAGCGCGCCCAGGTGCTGGAGAAAAAACTCGGCGATGTAGACGCCTCTCTGCGCGCCGATCGTCTCGATCTTCGCCGCCAATTGCGTGATTTGGGTGATGCTGCGGCCGACGATGTGCGCGCCCTGGACTTGCGCCGCCAAATTGCAGCCATCCCCAAAGATGCGAATTTGGCGCGTGAGCAGTGGACGCGCGAGCTCAATGACAACCGCACCCGTGCCCAAGCCCTGGGTGGTATGCCGCCCCATACCCAGACCTTCGCGGGCAACCCCGATGGCACGGCTGCCGAAAAGACGGTTTTTGCGAATTCACGCGCCAACTTCCTGGCACTCATGTTTTGCCTGATGGTGGGCACGGCAGGCTTGCCGCATGTGCTCACCCGATTTTTCACGACCCCGAACGTCGCCCAGGCGCGGGAGTCGGTGGCCTGGTCGCTCTTGTTTATTGCCCTGCTGTACCTTGCGGCACCGGCTTTGGCCGTGTTGGTGAAATATGAAATCATGGCCCATTTGGTGGGCCAGTCGATGGACAGCTTGCCCGCCTGGATCGCCCAGTGGTCCAGAGATCCATCCCTGCTGTCGGTGGCGGACGTGAATGGCGATGGTATTTTGCAGTTTGCTGAGATGAAAGTAGGACCTGACTTGGTCATGTTGGCCAGCCCCGAAATTGGTGGATTGCCTGCGATTTTTTCCGTTTTAGTAGCGGCTGGGGGCTTGGCGGCTGCGCTGTCCACCGCCGACGGCTTGCTGCTGACCATTGGCAACGCACTGTCGCACGACCTGGTGTTTGAAGGTCAGAGCGAAAAGTCCAAGACCATGCGGCCTGTGATGTGGTCCAAATTTGCCCTGCTGGTGGTGGCCTTGCTGGCAGCTTACACCGCGGCCCAACGACCGGCGGGCATTTTGTATCTGGTTGCAGCCTCGTTCTCCTTGGCGGCGGCGGGCTTGGTGCCCGCCATGGTGCTGGGCATCTTCTGGCCCGGCGCCACCCGTGTGGGCGCCATCGGTGGCATGTTGACCGGGCTGGGTGTCACGCTGTACTACATGGTGGTGCACATGCCCGCTCTGCGTGGCGTCTACACCAGCGCGACGTCCGCGCTCTGGTATGGCATCCAGCCCGTGTCGGCGGGGGTATTCGGGGTTCCCGCCGGAATTGTCGCGGTAGTGGTGCTCAGCTTGCTGAGCCGAAAAGGGAACAATCGCGCGCCCTCGGAGTAGGAATTTACCCCGGCCTGCGCATCGGGCTATAATCATGGGCTTCGCCTTGCCGCACTCCACTTAGACGCTGGGGGCGGCTTTTTCTGGCCCCGTCGGGGCTTATCCACAAGGAGTATCAATGCGTCACTACGAAATCATTCTCATGATCCATCCGGATCAGAGCGAACAAGTTCCAGCCATGCTGGAGCGTTACAAAGGCATGATCACTGCCGGCGGCGGAAAAATCCACCGCGTGGAAGATTGGGGTCGTCGCCAGTTGGTCTACATGATCAACAAACTGGCCAAAGCCCATTACCTGTGCGTCAACATCGAAGCCGATCAGGCTGTGATGGCTGAACTCGAGCACGCGTTCAAATTCAACGACGCTGTGTTGCGCCACCTCACTGTGCTGAAGAAGAAAGCCGAAACCGGCCCTTCCTCCATGATGAAGTCGGTGGAGCGCGAAGATTCGCGCAAGTCACAGCAAGCGGAATACCAGGCTTAAAGCACTAGCGATTCACAACGAAGATATTTGCGAGGTGTGGCGGTCAATTCACTGGTCATTTCTGCTTTGATTGTTGAGGCGCAAGCCTTGCGATTTACGCCAGCAGGCGTACCGGCCCTGAATCTTGTCTTGGACCATGTGTCCGAAACCACAGAAGCAGGGGCGAAGCGGCAGGTAAATACCAGTTTGAAAGCCATGGCATTTGGTTCGGTTGCAGAGCGTTTGGCCCGTCAGGTTATCGGCAGCAACTGGAAGTTTGAGGGATTCCTCGCCAATGCCACCCGAAGCAAGTCCGTTGTTTTGCACATACAAGATTTTTCACCAGATTAGTTTTTAGGAGGCTTTATGGCCACGTTCAAAAAATTCAACAAAGACAAGCGCCCCAAGCGCAACACCCAGTCCCTGCTGTTCAAACGCAAGCGTTTTTGCCGCTTCACCGTGACTGGCGTCGAAGAAATTGACTACAAAGACATCGACACCTTGCGCGACTTCATCGCTGAAAACGGCAAGATCATTCCCGCACGCCTGACCGGCACCCGCGCGATTTTCCAGCGCCAGCTCAACACCGCTATCAAGCGCGCTCGCTTTCTGGCGATGCTGCCTTACAGCGACCAGCACAAGATCTAAGGAGACCTGACCATGCAAATTATTCTGCTCGACAAGGTCGTGAACCTCGGCAACCTCGGCGAAATCGTCAAGGTCAAGGACGGCTATGCCCGCAACTTCCTGATCCCTTCGGGCCGTGCCCGCCGCGCAACCGAATCGGCCAAAGCTGAATTCGAAGCGCGCCGCGCCGAACTCGAAAAAGCCGCTGCAGCCAAATTGGCCGAAGCGCAAACCCTGGGCGAAAAGCTCGGCGGCACCACCATCAAGCTGACCCAAAAGGCCGGCGTCGATGGCCGTTTGTTCGGTTCGGTGACCAATGCGGACATCGCTGAAGAGCTGGTCAAGGCCGGCTACAAGGTTGTCAAGTCCAACATCCGCATGCCTTTGGGCGCGATCAAAGTCGTGGGTGACAGCGCCGTGAGCGTGGCCTTGCACACCGACGTGGTGGTTGACATCACCGTCTCGGTGTACGGCGAGTCTGCCTAAGCGCAAAACCGCCTTCGCCAGCAGGGCACAATGGCACCTTGACGCGGTGCCGCTGCATGCCAAGCTTTTGAAAAAGCCGCTCGGGCCCGCCCTGGCGGCTTTTCTATTGGGGCTGCCGGTGATGACGTGTTGATGTGAGAGCGCAATTCAGGATCCATGATGCTAGACGATGACATTCCCATGCCCGACGAGTTCGTTGCGGACCGCCAGGTCGCGCAGCTGCGTATTCCGCCGCATTCGATTGAAGGCGAATCCAGCGTCATAGGCGGCCTGCTGCTGAGCAACGACGCCTGGGATCGGGTGTCGGACATTCTGGGCGATGCTGATTTTTATCGCTATGAGCATCGCTTGATTTATGGCGCTATCGGCGCACTGATCAACAACAGCCGTCCAGCGGACGTGATTACCGTTTTTGAATACCTGCAAAGCCAGGGACGCGCCGATGAGGTGGGGGGACTGAGCTACCTCAATTCTCTGGCCCAGTATGTGCCCAGTGCCAGCAATATCCGCCGCTATGCAGAGATCGTTCGCGACCGCTCCATTCTGCGCAAGTTGGTCACCGCCAGTGACGAAATCGCCACCAACGCCTTTAATACCAAAGGCCGCCAGGTGTCCGACATCGTGGATGAGTCCGAGCAAAAGATTTTTAATATTGGCGAGCAGGGCAAGCGCAATGGCGGCGGCTTTCAGGCCATGGACACGCTGGTGGTCAAGCTGCTCGACCGCGTCCAGGAGATGGCGGACAACCCCAACGACGTCACCGGCGTTCCTACGGGCTTCTACGACCTAGATCGCATGACCGCAGGCCTTCAAGCCGGCGACTTGATTGTGTTGGCCGCACGACCCTCCATGGGCAAAACCGCGTTGGCGATCAACATTGCAGAACACGTTGCGCTCAACGAGGGCCTGCCGGTGGCCGTGTTTTCCATGGAAATGGGTGCGGCCCAATTGGCCGTGCGTATCGTGGGCTCCATCGGCCGCATCGACCAGGGCCATTTGCGCACTGGCAAGCTGACCGACGAAGAGTGGCCGCGCTTGTCGGAAGCGATTGAAAAGCTACGCACCATCTCCCTGCACATCGACGAAAGTGCGGGCCTGACCTCCGGCGATTTGCGCTCCAGCGCCCGGCGCCTGTCGCGCCAATGCGGGCAGCTCGGCTTGATCGTGGTCGATTATTTGCAGCTGATGAGTGGCAACGGTGGCGATGGAGAAAACCGTGCGACCGAACTCGGCGAAATTTCGCGTGGGTTGAAGATGCTGGCACGTGAACTGAAATGCCCCGTGATTGCGCTCTCGCAGCTCAACCGCAGCGTGGAGCAACGTCCCGACAAGCGCCCGATGATGAGTGACTTGCGCGAGTCCGGCGCCATTGAGCAGGACGCCGACATCATCATGTTCATTTACCGCGACGAGTACTACACCAAAGAGGCCTGCAAAGAGCCGGGTGTGGCCGAAATCATCATCGCCAAGCAGCGTAATGGCCCGACCGGCACCGTGAAACTCGCCTTCCTGCGCAATATCACCAAGTTCGAGAGCCTGGCCAGCGGCGCAGGCGGCGACTACTAAAGCACTTCGCTGGCAAAGTCGGCCAGGCGGGAGCGCTCACCGCGCGCCAGAGTGATATGGCCGCCATGCGGCCAGCCCTTGAAGCGATCCACCGCAAAGGTCAGCCCGGACGACCCTTCGGTCAGGTAGGGCGTGTCGATTTGCGCCAAATTGCCCATGCAGACAATTTTGGTTCCTGGACCGGCACGGGTGATCAAGGTTTTCATTTGCTTGGGCGTCAGGTTTTGCGCCTCGTCGATGATCAGGTACTTGTTCAAGAAGGTGCGGCCGCGCATGAAGTTCATGCTTTTAATTTTGATGCGACTGCGGATCAGTTCGCTGGTCGCGGCGCGGCCCCATTCACCAGCGTTGGTATCGGTCTTGCCGAGCACTTCCAGGTTGTCGTCGAGCGCGCCCATCCAGGGGCCCATTTTTTCTTCTTCGGTGCCCGGCAAAAACCCGATGTCTTCTCCTACGCTGACGGTGGCACGCGTGACGATGATCTCGGTATAGCGGCGGTCATCGAGCACCTGGGTCAGGCCGGCCGCCAGTGCCATCAAGGTTTTTCCGGTGCCGGCCGTGCCGGTGAGCGTCACGAAATCAACGTCCGGATCGGTCAGCAAGTTCATTGCGAAATTCTGTTCGCGGTTGCGGGTGGTCACACCCCAGACCGCGTTTTTGAGGTGGTTGAAGTCGCGCAAGGTCTTGAGCACCGCGGTGTTGCCCCGGATTTCGGTGACCCGTGCATACAGGCTGGGCTCGCCCGGCGCCTCAAAGTAGACAAACTGGTTGATCAGCATGCTCGGCACGGTAGGGCCATTCACCTTGTAAAAAGTGTGCTGCCCCTGCTGCCAGCTTTCCACGCTTTGGCCGTGGGTCGACCAGAAATCCGCGGGCAGTGCCATCGCACCGGAATACAGCAAGTCGCCGTCTTCGAGCGTTTTGTCGTTTTGGTAGTCGTCAGTCGCCAGGCCCAGGGCGCGGGCTTTGACGCGCATATTGATGTCTTTGGACACCAGCACAACTTCGCGAGGTGCATGCTTGACGCGCAAGGCTTCGACCACGCCCAAAATTTGGTTATCTGCTTTGCCCTGTGGCAGGCTGGAAGGGAGGGTGAAGTCCAGCGGCTCGGTTTGGAAAAACAAACGGCCGCCGACTTCTTTGTGACCAGTGCCATCGAGCTTAATGCCCGTGATGATGTCTGCGTTGTGTGAGGCCACCAATGCATCCAGCGATCGACTGGTCTGGCGCGCGTTACGAGCCACTTCGGTCATGCCTTTTTTGTGGCCGTCGAGCTCTTCGAGCACGATCATGGGTAAAAACACATCGTGTTCTTCAAAACGATACAGGCACATCGGGTCGTGCATCAAGACATTGGTATCAAGCACAAACAGCTTGGTGGGGCCTGTGTGTTTTTTCTTAGGGACTACTGGTGTGCGGGTAGGCACTGCTGCTTTGCGTTCGCCTTTGTAGGCGGGTAGGGGTTCAGAGGCAGCAAGCGACGTCACCTCTGCGTCTGAACGTGTTTTGCTGGACATGCGCTCCGGTGCAACGCGCGACTCTGCGCGGGGTGCTGGCTTGCGCGCATGTCTAGATTTGGTGGGTTCGGCATCTAAGCCCTCGGTGTTCAATAAAGCGGCTCGTTTTGCAGGGGCAGGTGGCAATGGCATGGATGGAACTTAAAGAGTTGAAACGCAAAAATCACACTTGAAAAGCGAAAAAGCCGCCTTGAGGCCAAGGCGGCTTGTCTTTGGAAACGCATTCGCTTCTGTCAATGTCATGGAAACACTATAACCGAGCTCCGTGACAGTTTTGAGCAGCGTGTGCTTAGGCGGCCGCAGCAGCGGAAGCTTTT
>CANBQX010000095.1 GCA_947371775.1 Comamonadaceae bacterium | reverse complement strand
TTCGCCGGATCGGCCATGGCGCAAAACATCGCCATCGTCAACGGCAAAGCCGTTCCCAGCTCGCGCATGGAAGCCCTGGCCCAGCAAGTGGCCAAGTCGGGCCGCCAGATCACCCCCGAAATGCAAGGGCAGATGAAAGAGGAATTGATCGCCCGTGAAATCTTTGGCCAGGCCGCCCAGGCCTTGGGCTTGGATGCCACCGACGACTTCAAAAGCCAAATGGAAATGGTGCGACAGCAGATTTTGATTCGTGAGCTGTTCACGACCTTCCAAGCCAAGAACCCGGTGACGGATGCCGACATCAAAGCGGAATACGACAAGTTCGTTGCGGCCAACAGCGGCAAAGAATACAAAGCGCGCCACATTCTGGTGGAAAAAGAAGACCAGGCCAAAGCCATCATTGCCCAGCTGAAAAAAGGCGGCAAGTTTGACGAAATCGCCAAGAAATCGTCCAAAGACCCCGGCTCCGGCGCCAAAGGCGGCGAGCTCGATTGGGCCAACCCCAGCAGCTATGTGAAAGAGTTTTCTGACGCGCTGGTCGCCCTGTCCAAAGGCAAGACCACCGAAACGCCCGTGAAGAGCCAGTTCGGTTACCACATCATCCGTTTGGACGATGTGCGTGAGGCTCCCCTGCCCAAGCTGGACGACGTCAAGCCCCAAATTGCGCAGCAACTGATGCAGCAAAAAATGGGCAAATACCAGGAAGACCTGCGCAGCAAAGCCAAGGTCGAGTAATCGACCGGGCCTAGAGCCGCATCCAGAGCCACAAGCCGGCCAGCATCACCGGCTGGTGCAGCATGTAGTAGCTCAGGCTCCAGCGTCCTAAAAACGCCAAAGGCCGCAAGGCCTTGGCCAGCGGCGCTGCAGTGGCTGCAGCCCGCTCTCTGCGGCGCAGGTACCACTGCGTCGCCGCCATGCCCCACCACACCATGGCCATCCACGGCAAGAGCGGCACGTAGTCCTCGGTGATCGGTTTGGCATGGATGAGGCCGATCCAATTGAGTGCTTTTTGGTTGAAGGCCGTATCCAGCCAGCCTGCGTCCATCGCCCCGGGTGCGGCCCACGCCAAGGCCACAGCGACTACCCCCATAGGCCACAGCCACCGCCCGCAGCTCGCACTCAGCCGGGCCACGATGAGCATCACCGCCATGCCGTGCAGCACGCCAAAGTAAATAAAGCTGTTGGGGAACATCAGCATGGAACCCCCACTCACCAGCATCGCGCAGCCGGCAATTTGCAGCCAACGCCGCCCAAACCGCTGCCAACTTTGGCCTTGCGCCACGGCAATGGCCTGCCCGGCACCTGCACACAAGAGGAACAAACTCAAAATGCAGGTCCGTTGCCAGGTCCACACCGGGTTTTGGTAGAAGTTGGTGTGCAGCAGCCCTGCGTTGCTCAGGTCAAAGCAAAAGTGAAAAGCCGTCATCCACACCATGGCCGCGCCACGCAGGGCGTCCACGGTGTCAATGCGGCCGCTGGTCATGCTTGTCGGTCTCAGCCCACCCACTTGCGGGCGTTGCGCCACAGTTGCATCCAGGGGCTGTGGGCGCTGCTGTCTTGCTGCGCCCGGTCAAACCAGCTCATTTGGACGGTGCGGAACACGCGCTCCGGGTGCGGCATCATGGCCGTGAAGCGGCCGTCGGCCGTGGTGACCGCCGTCAGGCCGCCGGGGCTGCCGTTGGGGTTGTAGGGATAGGCCTCGGTCGCCTGGCCCTGGTTGTCGACAAAGCGCATGGCGGCAATCGCCTGCGCTGCATGGCCCCGGTGCGCAAAGTTGGCATAGCCCTCGCCATGCGCCACGGCGATGGGCAAACGCGCACCGGCCATGCCCTGCAGGAACAGCGAGGGCGACTCCAGCACTTCGACCATGGAAAAGCGTGCCTCAAAGCGCTCGCTCTGGTTGGTCGTAAAGCGCGGCCAGGCCTGCGCGCCAGGAATGATGTCCGCCAGCTCGGCAAACATCTGGCAGCCATTGCACACGCCCAAGCCGAAGGTATCGGTGCGCGCAAAAAAGGCCTGGAACTGCGCCGCCAGCGCGGTGTTGAAAGTGATAGAGCGCGCCCAGCCAATGCCTGCGCCCAAGGTGTCGCCGTAGCTGAAGCCGCCACAGGCCACCACACCGGCAAAGTCGGCCAGCTTGGCGCGGCCGGTTTGCAAGTCGGTCATGTGCACGTCGTAGGCCTCAAAGCCCGCTTCGGTGAAGGCGTAGGCCATTTCCATGTGCGAGTTCACGCCTTGTTCGCGCAAGACGGCGACTTTGGGACGGCTCAGCAACAAGCCTGGCGCAGTGGGGCGGGACTCGAAGCCCGCGGGCAAATGCACATGCAAGCCGGGGTCAGACACCGCGCCTGCACCCGCGTGTTCTGCATCCGCGCAGACCGGGTTGTCGCGCAACTGGCAGATCTTCCAGCTCACGCTGTCCCACACCTGCTGAAGGTCGTGCAAGGGGGCACTGAAGATGGACTTGGCATCGCGCCAGATTTGCAGGCTCGCGCCCGTGCCGTCGGCCGCGCCGGGACGGGTTTTGCCCACCACATGGCTGTGCTTGGACAAGCCGTGGGCCCGCAGGGTTTGCATGACCGCGTTGCGGTCTTCCGTGCGGATTTGCAGCACCACGCCCAGCTCTTCGTTGAACAGCGATTTGAGCGTGAGATCCTCGCGGCGCGCGCCCACCTGGCCCGCCCAGTTTTTGCTGTCGCCCACATCCATGCGGCTGTCAGACACGCCGTCGCCTTCCAGCACCAGCATGTCCACGTTGAGCGACACGCCGACCCGTCCCGCAAAGGCCATCTCCGCCACGGTGGCGAACAAGCCGCCGTCGCTGCGGTCGTGGTAGGCCAGTATTTTTCCTTCGGCACGCAATGCGTTGACGGCGTCCACCAAGCCCACCAGGTCTTGGGGCTCGTCCAGGTCCGGCACCTGGTCGCCGACTTGCTGCAGGGTTTGCGCCAGGATGCTGGTGGCCATGCGGTTTTTACCGCGACCCAGGTCCACCAGAATCAGCGTGCTGTCCAAGCTCGCATCGAGCTGCGGCGTCAAGGTGCCGCGCACATCGCCCAAAGTGGCAAATGCGGTGACGATGAGCGACACAGGCGAGGTCACTTTTTTGCTGCCCTGCGCATCGCTCCACTGGGTGCGCATGGACAAAGAGTCTTTGCCTACGGGAATGGATATGCCCAGCGCCGGGCACAACTCCAGCCCCACGGCTTTGACAGTGGCATAGAGCGCAGCGTCTTCGCCCGCCTCTCCGCAGGCCGCCATCCAGTTGGCAGACAGTTTGACGCGGGGCAGCTCAATAGGTGCGGCCAGCAAATTGGTAATGGCTTCAGCCACCGCCATGCGGCCCGAGGCGGGGGCGTCCACCGAGGCCAGCGGCGTGCGCTCGCCCATAGCCATGGCCTCACCGCCAAAACCCACATAGTCGGCCAGCGTGACGGCGCAATCGGCCACTGGCACCTGCCAGGGGCCCACCATTTGGTCGCGGTGCGTCAAGCCGCCCACGGTGCGGTCACCGATGGTGACCAAAAAGCGTTTGGACGCCACGGTGGGATGCGACATCACGTCGATCACCGCTTGCTGCAAGGCCACGCCCGTGAGGTTCAAGGGCGCGAAAGCGCGCTGCACGCTGGCCACATCGCGGTGCATTTTGGGCGGCTTGCCCAAGAGCACGTCCATGGGCATGTGCACCGGCGCAGCCGACTCGGGTGCCGCGGCGTCGGCCACCACCAATTGGCGCTCTTCGGTGGCGACACCCACTACCGCAAAGGGGCAGCGTTCGCGCTCGCACAGGGCGGTAAACAGGGGCAGCGATTCGGGGGCGATGGCCAGCACATAACGCTCCTGGCTTTCGTTGCACCAGATTTCTTTGGGCGCCATACCGCTCTCTTCCAGCGGCACGGCACGCAGGTCAAAGCGGGCGCCACGCCCTGCGTCGTTGGTCAGCTCGGGAAACGCATTGGACAAGCCGCCCGCACCCACATCGTGGATCGCCAGGATCGGGTTGCCGGAGCCGCCTGGGCCTTGGTCTTGACCCAGCATCCAACATTGGTTGATCACCTCTTGCGCGCGGCGCTCCATCTCCGGGTTGCCGCGCTGTACCGAGTCAAAGTCCAAATCCGCAGCGTTGGCACCCGTGGCCATGGAACTCGCCGCACTGCCGCCCATGCCAATGCGCATGCCTGGCCCGCCCAGCTGAATCAGCAAGCTGCCCGCAGGGAAGGCAATTTTGTGGGTCTGCGTAGCATCAATCACCCCCAAGCCACCGGCAATCATGATGGGCTTGTGGTAGCCGCGCTGCACCGTGTCCAAATCACTCGCGACACTCTGCTCGTACTCACGGAAGTAGCCCAGCAAATTGGGCCGCCCAAACTCGTTGCTGAACGCCGCTCCGCCCAGGGGCCCCTCCAGCATGATTTGCAAAGGACTGGCAATGTGCTCCGGCTTGCCATACCCCTCGTTATTTGGGGTCAGATTCCAATTTATTTTCGAGACGGTAAAGCCGGTCAGCCCCGCTTTGGGCTTGGAACCGCGCCCGGTGGCACCTTCGTCCCGAATTTCTCCGCCTGCACCAGTGGAAGCGCCGGGGAACGGAGAAATGGCGGTCGGGTGGTTGTGGGTTTCCACCTTCATCAAAATGTGCTGAATGGCGGACGACTTTTGGTAGAGGGCCGACTGCACGCCCTGCTCTGCCGTGCTGGCCGATGCCACAAAGCGTTGCACCGCGCCGCCTTCCATCACCGAGGCATTGTCCGAATACGCCACCAGCATGTGCTGCGGATGGGTTTGGTGCGTGTGGCGGATCATGCCAAACATGCTGCTGCTCTGCGCCTGGCCGTCGATGGTGAATTGCGCGTTGAAGATCTTGTGCCGGCAGTGCTCGCTATTGGCCTGGGCAAACATCATCAACTCCACATCGGTGGGGTTGCGCTGCAAGGTGGTGAAGGCGTTGACGAGGTAGTCGATCTCATCGTCGGCCAGCGCCAGCCCGAAGCGCACATTGGCGTCCAGCAGGGCGGCACGCCCGGCACCCAGCACGTCGCAGCTGTCCAAGGGCGCGGCGGGCAGTGCACTGAACAGGGCTTGGGCCTGGCTGCGGTCGGTGAAAACGCTCTCCGTCATGCGGTCGTGCAGCAAAGCCGCACAGGCCCGCAACTGCTCGGGCGTCAGACGCGGCTTGGACAGCAATCCGGCTTTGAGGGTGATGCGGTATTCGACCATGCGCTCCACCCGTTTGACCGCCAAACCGCAGTTGTGGGCAATGTCAGTGGCCTTGGAGGCCCAGGGCGACAAGGTGCCCAAGCGGGGTGAGACCAGCACCAAGGTGCCTTCAGTGGTGCCTGTATAGGGTTCGCCGTACTGCAGCAGCGCAGTCAGCCGCTCCTGCAGGGCTGCATCGGGTGCACCATCGGTCGCCACCCAGTGCACAAAACGACCGGAAATCGCGCTGATCTGGTCGTGAACTCCTTGCAAGGCGGTCAACAGGGAAGCGGCGCGAAAACGGCTGAGCGCGTTACCGCCATCAAAGGTGGAGAGTTGCAGGGTCACGGGGAGGACTTTGGTGGGATGGGAGGAGCCCCCAATTTTAGCGGCCACCCTTGAGGGCGGCGGCGCTCCCCAAACCTTGGGATAATCGGGGAATGACTATCACTTACAAAGACGCCCAGGGCATCGCCGGTATGCGCGTTGCGGGCAAACTGGCCTCCGAGGTACTGGACTACCTGACACCGTTTGTGGTGCCCGGCGTCACCACCAATGCGCTGGACAAACTGGCCCATGACTACATCGTGGACGTGCAAGGCGCCATTCCCGCACCGCTGAACTACACCGGCGGCGGCAAGATTCCTTATCCCAAGTCCATCTGCACCTCGGTCAACCACCAGGTGTGCCACGGCATCCCCAATGACAAGCCCCTGAAAAAAGGCGATGTGGTCAACATCGACGTCACCGTCATCAAAGACAGCTGGCATGGCGATACCAGCCGCATGTTTGCCGTGGGTGAAGTGTCGATTGCCGCCAAGCGCCTGTCGGCCATCACCTACGACGCCATGTGGCACGGCATCAAAATGGTCAAGCCGGGCATCCATTTGGGCGACATCGGCCACGCGATTCAGCGTTTTGCTGAAGGGCAGGGTTTTAGCGTGGTGCGCGAGTTTTGCGGCCACGGCATCGGCCAGGTGTTCCACGAGGAGCCGCAGGTGCTGCATTACGGCCGCCCCGGCACCTTGGAAAAACTGGTGGAAGGCATGACCTTCACCATCGAGCCCATGATCAACGCCGGGCGCAAAGAGATCAAAGAAGGCCCCGAAAAAGACGGCTGGACCATCGTCACCCAAGACCGCTCGCTGTCCGCACAGTGGGAGCACACGGTGCTGGTCACGCCCACCGGCTACGAGGTGCTGACGCTGTCTGCGGGCAGCCCCCCCATTCCCGCCTTTGTCAGCGCCTGAGCCCGCCCGGCGGCGCCCCCTTAACCCGTGCCCATGAACGATTTGCAGGTGCTGCGCGCCGCCTACCGCGCGCAAAAAGCGCAAATCCTGCAGCGCCTGCAGGCGCCGGGCTTTTCGCCGCGCGGCATCCACAAGGTGCTGCGCCAGCTCTCTGGCCTGGCCGACGAACTGCTGGTAACACTATGGACTCAGTCGGGTCTGGCCGCACCATGCGCGCTGCTGGCCGTGGGCGGCTATGGCCGCGCCGAGTTGTTTCCGTATTCCGATGTAGACGTGTTGGTGCTGCTGCCCGAAGGCGCGCAGGACGACGCGGCGCTGTCGCAGCGCGTGGAGCTGTTCATTGGCAGCTGTTGGGACGCGGGCCTGGAGATCGGTTCGAGCGTGCGCACCGTGCCCGACTGCGTGAGCGAAGCCAGCAAAGACGTGACGGTGCAAACCGCGCTTCTGGAATGCCGCCTGGTCGCGGGCGACGCCAGTCTGGTGGAGCAGTTCAAAACCGCTTTTTTTGCGGCACTGGACCCCCAGGCCTTTTTTGTCGCCAAAACGCTTGAGCTGCGCCAGCGCCACACCAAGTTTGAAGACACACCGTATTCACTGGAACCCAATTGCAAAGAGTCGCCCGGCGGCATCCGCGACCTGCAAGCCATCTTGTGGGTGGCCAAGGCCGCGCGCCTGGGGCAAAACTGGGCTGATCTGGCCCAGGGTGGCTTGGCCACGGCTTTCGAGGTGCAGCAAATCCAGCGTAACGAGTCGCTGTTGTTTTTGATCCGCGCGCGGCTGCACGCCACCGCCAAGCGGCGCGAAGACCGGCTGGTGTTTGACCTGCAAACGCCGGTGGCCGAGTCCTTTGGCTATGTGGCTACCAGCAGCGGCACCACCGGAACCCGCACCATGGTGCGCGCCAGTGAGGCGCTGATGAAGCGCTACTACTGGGCGGCCAAGGCGGTAACCCAGCTCAACCTGATTTTGCTGATGAACATCGAGGAGCGGCTCAACC
>CANBQX010000094.1 GCA_947371775.1 Comamonadaceae bacterium | reverse complement strand
CCCTGCGGCCCGTGCTCTGAGATCTTCTACGACCACGGCGACCACATCCCCGGCGGCCCTCCGGGATCGCCTGGCGAGGACGGCGACCGATTCATCGAAATCTGGAACAACGTGTTCATGCAGTTCAACATGGACGAGACCGGTGCCGTAACCCCGCTGCCTGCGCCCTGCGTGGACACCGGCATGGGCCTGGAGCGCCTGGCGGCCATCTTGCAGCATGTGCACAGCAACTACGAGATCGATATTTTTGAGCAGCTCATCGCCGCCGCAGCGCGCGCTACCGGCTGCACCGATTTGCAAAACAAATCACTGCGCGTGATTGCTGACCATATCCGCGCGACCGCGTTTTTGGTGAGCGACGGCGTGGTGCCGAGCAACGAAGGCCGCGGCTATGTGCAACGCCGCATCGTGCGCCGCGCTATTCGCCATGGCTACAAGCTAGGCCAAAAAACACCGTTCTTCCACAAGCTGGTCGCCGACGTGGTGCGCCTCATGGGCGACGCCTATCCAAAAATCCAAGCTGAAGAGAAACGCATTACCGAAGTGCTGCGGGTCGAAGAAGAGCGCTTCTTTGAGACGCTGGCCACCGGCATGGAAATTTTGGACAGCGCCTTGGCGGGTGGCGTGAAAGTGCTGCCAGGCGACGTGGCTTTCAAGCTGCATGACACCTTCGGCTTTCCGCTGGACCTGACCAACGATGTCTGCCGCGAGCGCGATGTCGAAGTCGATGTCGAAGGCTTCAACGCCGCCATGGACCGCCAAAAAAACCAGGCCCGTGCAGCAGGCAAGTTCAAGCAGGACCGCGCGCTGGACTACAGCGGTGCGGGCAATGTGTTTGTGGGTTATGACCAGCTGGCGCAGTCAGCCGTGGTGGAAGCCTTGTACCTGGACGGCGTGCAGGTGCAAAGCTTGGCCTCCGGCCAAAGCGGCGTGGTCGTGCTGGACGTGACACCGTTTTATTCCGAGAGCGGCGGTCAGGTGGGCGACGTGGGCACGCTCACGGGCTCCGCCGGCACGTTTGCAGTGACCGACACGCAAAAAATCAAGTCTGACGTGTTTGGTCACCATGGCACGGTCGGCCAGGGCAGCCTGAAGGTGGGCGACACGGTGCAGGCGCAGGTCAATGCGGCGCTGCGTGCAGCGTCCATGCGCAACCACTCTGCCACCCACTTGATGCACGAGGCCCTGCGCGAAGTGCTGGGCGACCATGTGCAGCAAAAAGGCTCGCTGGTCACGCCCGAGCGCACCCGCTTTGACTTTGCCCACAACGCCCCGGTGACTGACGCGCAAATCCGCCAGATCGAGGCCTTTGTCAACGGCCAGATCTTGCACAACGCTGCCACCCATGCGGAGCTGATGGACATTGAGAGCGCCAAGAAAACCGGCGCGCAAATGCTGTTTGGTGAGAAGTACGGCGAGATCGTGCGGGTGCTCGAAATCGGCACTACCCGCGAACTGTGCGGCGGTACCCACGTGTCGCGCACCGGTGACATCGGCTTGTTCAAAGTGGTGGCCGAAAGCGGCGTGGCCTCCGGCGTGCGCCGCATGGAAGCCGTGACCGGCGAACACGCGCTGGCCTATTTGCAGCAGCTCGAAGACACCGTGGCCAGCGCTGCCCATGCGCTCAAAACCCCGGTGGCTGAGCTGGGCACCCGTATTCACAGCACGGTGGAACACATCAAGTCGCTGGAGAAAGAAATTGCCGCGCTCAAGGGCAAGCTTGCTTCCGCCCAGGGCGACGAGTTGCTGACGCAGGCGCAGGACCTGGGCGGCGTCAAGTTTCTGGCGGCGCGCCTGGACGGTGCAGACGTCAAAACCTTGCGCGACACCATGGACAAGCTCAAGGACAAGCTCAAAACGGCTGTCATCGTGCTGGGTGTGGCCGAGGGCGACAAAGTGCAAATCGCCGTGGGCGTGACGCCGGACATCACCTCCAAGGTCAAGGCCGGTGAGCTGGTCAACTTCCTGGCTGCGCAAGTGGGCGGCAAAGGCGGTGGCAAGCCCGACATGGCCATGGCCGGTGGCACCGAGCCAGCCCACCTGGACGCGGCGCTGGCCAGCGCCCAGGCCTGGGTGGCGGGCAAGCTCTAAAGCGGGTCACCATGGCAGGACTGGCACCGTCCTGCCGACGCGGGCTGCTCGCTGGCTGCGCCGCGCTGGCGCTGTTGGCGACGTCTGCACGGGCGCAGTCCGGTTTTGAGGTGCAGGGCTGGCCTGCCCATCAGGCGGCCCCCGCTATTGCAGGTCTGGATGCGGGCGACAAACCGGTGGCGCTGGCATCCCTCAAAGGGCAGGCGCTGCTGATCAACTTCTGGGCCAGCTGGTGCGAGCCCTGCCGCGAAGAAATGCCGTCACTGTCTCAGCTCGCCAAATCGCACGCTGGCACATTGCGCGTGCTGGCGGTCAACTTCAAAGAGTCCGCGGCGACCGCCCAGCGTTTTAAAGAATCTACGGGTTTGGATATTCCAGTACTGCGGGACCCGGACGGGGCCTTGGCGCGGGCCTGGGGCATCCGGGTGTTTCCGTCCACGGTATTGGTAGACGCCAAGGGCCGCGTGCACAGCGTGGTGCGCGGTGCGCTGGACTGGAATGGCGACGCCGCAGCGCGCCTGATTACGCCTTTGCTGCCAAGTGCGCCAGCAGACGCTGCGCCAAAGCCTGCGCCTCTGCGTCAACCGTAGCGGCGCGTTCAGCGCTGAGCTGGGTTTGCAAAATGCGGCGCAAGGTGTCGATGTGCGGCAGCAAGGTGCCAAAAAAACGGGCCTGGCCGTCGGCCACTACCAGCAGGGTGGGGAAGTTTTCCACCTCCACCGGATCGACCAGATCGGCTTGGTCTTCAATGTCCACCCACACAAATTGTGCTTGGGGAAATTCGGTTTGCAATGGGTCAAACAGCGCTTGGTAGTCGCGGCAGGTGCCGCACCACTGCGCGCACAGGCAGGCCACCAGGAGCGAGGGGGTGGGCAGGGCAGGGGACGTCATAGGGCAATCATGGCAGAAGTTGCGGGGCTCATAACCTTATACCGGGGGCGCAGGTGCGAGGTTTTACACTAGAGGGCTTGCCGTCGTGGCAATTCGAACTCTCCCAAGGGACTTATGAGTGCATTTTCAGAAGAAACAGTGTTGAGCGTTCACCACTGGACGGACCGCCTGTTTAGCTTTACCACCACGCGCGACACCGCGCTGCGGTTTTCCAACGGCCATTTCACCATGATCGGCCTGCGCGGCGAAGGCGGCAAACCGCTGCTGCGCGCCTACAGCATCGCCAGTGCCAACTACGAAGAGCATTTGGAGTTCCTGAGCATCAAGGTGCCCAACGGCCCGCTCACCTCCAAGCTGCAACACATCCAGGTGGGCGACAAGATTGTGGTCGGTCGCAAGCCCACGGGCACTTTGCTGATTGACTATTTGCTCAAGGGCAAAAACCTGTACCTGATCGGCACGGGCACCGGCTTGGCGCCCTACATGAGCATCGTGCGCGACCCGGCCACGTACGAGCAGTTTGAAAAAGTCATCCTGGTGCACGGCGTGCGCCAGGTGGCCGAGCTGGCCTACTACGACTACCTGACGCACGAGCTTCCCGACAACGAGTTTCTGGGCGACATGGTGCGCGCGCAGTTGCTGTACTACCCCACGGTGACCCGCGAGCCTTTCAAAAATCAGGGCCGCATCACCGATTTGCTGAGCACCGGCAAGCTGCAAGCGGATTTGGGCCTGCCCAAGTTTGATCCCGCCACCGACCGCGTCATGCTTTGCGGCAGCCCCGAGATGCTGCGAGACATGAAAAAAACGCTCGAGGAGCGCGGCTTCGTGGAAGGCAACACCACCAAGCAAGGTGACTTTGTCGTTGAACGTGCCTTTGTCGAGCAATAAGCAGCCCCATGAAAAAAATAGATGTTTACGCCATCGGCAACGCCCTGGTCGATACCGAGTACGAAGTCTCCGACGCCTTGTTGGACCAGGCAGGTGTGGCCAAGCGCCACATGACGCTGATTGACGCGCCGCGCCGCGCCGAGCTGCTGCACCACCTGCAGGGCTTGCACAGCCGCCGCACTGGTGGCGGATCGGCCGGTAATACCGCGGTGGCGGTGGCGCAGTTTGGTGCCAAGGCCTTTTATTCCTGCCGCGTGGCCGACGACGAGCTGGGTGCCTTTTATGCGCATGACCTGGCCAGCCACGGTGTCGCCACCAACCTGAGCCACATGGCCGCACCTGCGGGCCAAACCGGAAGCTGCGTGGTGCTGGTCACGCCGGATGCCGAGCGCAGCATGAGCACCTTTCTCGGTGCCACCGCTGACCTGGACCACACGGCGCTGCATCCGCAGGACATTGCCCGCTCCAAGGTCTATTACATGGAAGGCTATTTGGCAGCGTCCCCCACCGGGCTGGACGCAGCGCTGCGCGGACGTGCGCTGGCTGTGCAGGCCGGTGCCGCATTGGCTTTGACGCTCAGCGACATGAGCATGATTCAGTTCTGTCGGCCAGGCTTGGAAGCCATGCTGGGTGTGGGCGCCAACGGCGAATCTGCTGCGCGGCTGGACTACCTGTTTTGCAATGAAGAAGAAGCCCAGGTGTGGTGTGGCGCGCAAGACTTTGACGCCGTTTGCGCGCACATGGCGCCGCTGGCCCGCGTGGTCTGTCTGACTCGCAGTGCCAAAGGCAGCGTGATTTTGGAAAACGGCCAGCGCACCGAAGTGCCCGCGGTCGCCATCAAAGCGCTGGACAGCAATGGCGCGGGCGATATGTTTGCCGGTGCTTTTTTGTACGCGGTCACCCAAGGCCAGAGCTCGGCGCAGGCCGCAGCGCTGGGCAACCATGCGGCCGCCATGGTCGTGGCCCAGTACGGCAACCGCCTGAGCCAGGCCTCCGTGGACGCCATCAAAGCGAAGTTTTCCGCCGCGCACTGAGCTGTCGCTCCTTTGGTGTTTGCCTTTGATCTAGGGCAAACCCTAGGTTGCCACAGCGGCTCAGAATGAAGGCCACTGTTGTCAAGGAGACGCTATGGCTATTGCCCGGGAATCGATGATCTTTATTGCCTTGGAAGACTGCCACCGCCAGACGCTAGAGCATTTGCAAGAGCTCGAAGGCCTGGTCGGCACGATGGAGACCGACCATTTGGATGCTCGGGGCCAGTCGCGCATGGCGGAGATTGAGTCCTTCTTTTCCAGCACAGCGCGCAAGCACCACGCGTTGGAAGAACGCTATTTCTTTCCGCCCCTGTTGGCCGACAGCGAAGCGGGGCTGGTGGCAACGATTCGCATCCTGCAGCAAGACCACGGGTGGATTGAGGAGAACTGGTTGGAGCTTTCGCCACAACTCAGTGCCATTGCATCGGGCAACCACTGGGTGGACATGGCCGAACTCCACCACGGCGTGCAGGTTTTTTCAGAGTTGGTGCGCCTGCACCTGACCCTGGAAGACAGCCTGGTCTACCCCTTGACGCGTGCGCGCCTCGAGGAGTCGGCACTCGCTACGGCGTAGGGGCGGCCAGCGTCTGGCGCACGGCGGCTTTTTCGCCTGCGCTGGCGAACTTGCTGTGCTTGCCCAAAATGCCGACCAACTGGCCATAGACGCGCGGGGCACCGGCCACGCATTCCTGTTGGTCCAGGAAATCCGCCTCGCCAGTGAAGTTGCCCACCAGGCCACCGGCTTCGGTCACCAGAAGCGATCCTGCGGCCACGTCCCAAGGCTGCAAGCCACGCTCAAAAAACCCATCGGTATAGCCCGCGGCCACATAGGCCAGGTCCAGCGCCGCAGCGCCAGGTCGGCGGATGCCAGCCGTGCGCTGCATGACTTCACCCATCATGCTCAGGTACTGCTGAAAGTCGTCGCCTTCGCGGAAGGGGAACCCGGTCGAAATCAGGCAACCCTTGAGCTCGGTGCGTTTGGAGACGCGGATGCGTCGGTCGTTCAAAAACGCGCCCCGGCCCCGGGTCGCGGTAAACAAATCGTTGCGGGTGGGGTCGTAGACCACGGCTTGTTCCACTTTGCCCTGCACAGCCAGCGCAATGCTCACGCAGTAGACGGGCAGGCCGTGGATGAAGTTGGTGGTGCCGTCCAGCGGATCGATGATCCAGACATAGTCTGAGTTTTGGGCGCCGTGTTCGCGGCCGGACTCTTCGGCCCAGATGGCGTGGCCGGGGTAGGCGGAGAGCAGGGTCTCAATGATCGCTTTCTCTGCCGCATGGTCGACTTCGGTGACGAAATCATTGGCCTTTTTTTGCGAAACCCGGACGGATTCAATGTCCAGCGCGGCGCGGTTGATGATGTTGCCAGCGGCGCGAGCGGCCTTGATGGCCACATTGATCATGGGGTGCAGATTGAGCGACATAGATTGTGGGGTGAAGAACAGCAGGGGAAAAGCACTGGCGATGCAGCGCGACAATAGCCCTATTTTACCCGCCCGCCCATGCCCGACACTTTGCCGCCCACGAGAGCCACTGGTTTGCACACCCGCTTCATCCTGATACAGACCAGCCACGCGGGCAATGTGGGTGCCGCTGCGCGGGCCATGAAGACCATGGGCTTTGACGATTTGGTGCTGGTGGCACCGCGCTGGGCCAATGTGCTGCGGCGCGAAGAAACCATTCAACGCGCCAGCGGTGCGCTGGACGTGCTGGAGAAATGCCGCATCGTCGAGACCCTGGACGAGGCGCTCGAAGGTGTAGACCACCTGTGCGCCACGGCCATGACGCCGCGCGACTTTGGCCCGCCTACCCGCTGGCCGCGTGAGCACTTCCAGCAATTGATGGCCGCCCCGCCTGCCGGTGCTGCCGAGCCTGGCTCCTCCACGCCCCAAGGCGTGGCATTTTTGTTTGGCTCTGAGCGCTTTGGAATGCGCAATGAAGACGTGTACCGCTGCCATGTGTGCCTGAGCATTCCCAGCAACCCGCAGTTTGGCTCGCTCAACATCGGCGCGGCCCTGCAGGTGATCGCTTACGAGTGGCGCCTGGCGCTGGGCGGCTTTGGCCCGCACGCCCAAACGCCCACGGGTGCCTTGGCCGACGCTGCCCAGGTGTCTGGCATGCTGACGCACTTGGAGCAGGCCTTGGTGGAGCTGGAGTTTTTAGACCCCGCTGCACCCAAAAAACTCATGCCCCGTTTGAACCAGCTCTTCAACCGGGCGGCCGTGACACAGGAAGAAATTCATATCCTGCGCGGCATTGCCAAAGCAGTGCTGCAGCAGTCGGCCCAGTTGCGTGCGGCGAAAACCCTGCCGCCCCGCAGTGACGGCGCCACGGGATAGACTTGGCCGCATGTTTTCTCGCATCCGCTCCGACATCCAGTGCATTCTGGACCGCGACCCCGCTGCACGCAGCACCTGGGAGGTCATTACTTGCTATCCCGGCCTGCACGCGGTGGTGTTGCACCGCCCGGCGCATTGGTTTTGGACCCATGGCTTTCGCTGGTTGGGGCGCTTCACCTCGCACATTGCGCGGTTCTTGACAGGCATCGAAATTCACCCCGGCGCCAAGATTGGCGAGCGCGTGTTTTTTGACCATGCCATGGGCACCGTGGTGGGCGAGACCGCCGAGATTGGCGACGGCTGCACCATTTACCAAGG
>CANBQX010000093.1 GCA_947371775.1 Comamonadaceae bacterium | reverse complement strand
ATCAGTGGAATCGCAAAAATGCGGGTCCAGGTCAGCAGCGTGGGGATGGTCGTGAACATGGCGCAGATTGTGGCACGGCTAATGCAGCGCGCGGTAGATCTCTTCAGCCAACTCAATAGAGATACCGTCCACCGACGCAATGTCTTTGGCGCTGGCCATGGCCACGCCCCGAACGCCGCCAAAGCGCTGTAGCAGCTTGGCGCGCCGCTTGGGGCCCACGCCGGGGATTTCTTCGAGCTTGCCACCGCTGAGTCGCACGCGCGCGCGCTGGGCGCGCATGCCGGTGATGGCAAAGCGGTGCGCCTCGTCGCGGATTTGCGCCACCAGCATCAGCGCGGCCGAATCCATGCCCAGGTACACCTTCTCGCGCCCGTCGGCAAACACCAGTTCTTCCAGGCCGACCTTGCGACCCTCGCCTTTTTCCACCCCCACGATCAGCGACAGGTCCAGGCCCAGCTGCTCAAACACCTCGCGCGCCATGGAGACCTGGCCTTTGCCGCCGTCCACCAGCACCAGGTCGGGAAGGCGGTCGTTGCCCGAGGGGGCTACGCCCGCGTGCTTGGCCTGGGCGAGTGCCTCGGCGGTTTTGCTGTAACGCCGCGTCAGCACCTGGCGCATGGCGGCGTAATCGTCACCCGGCGTGATGTCGGCAATGTTGTAGCGCCGGTACTGTGCGTTTTGCATCGCGTGGTGCTGGAACACCACACACGAGGCCTGCGTGGCTTCGCCCGCGGTGTGGGAAATGTCAAAACACTCAATGCGAAGTGCATCCAGATCCTCATGCGCCAGGTCCAGCGCCTCGGCCAGCGCACGGGTGCGGGCTTGTTGCGAGCCCTCTTCGGCCAACAAACGCGCCAGTTGCAACGCGGCATTGGTCTGCGCCATGTCCAGCCAGGCGCGACGCTGTTCACGCGGTTGGTGTACCGCGGTCACCTTGAAGCCATGCTGGTCTGACAGTGCAGAGAGCAAGGCCTTGCCTACAGGATGGCTCACCACGAGCAAGGAGGGCATGGGCACCCCGATGTAATGCTGCGCCAGAAAGGCTTCCAGCACCTGCACCTCAACCTGGGTGGCGGCGTCCTGCGGCGCGTCGTCGTCCTCGGGCAGCACGGCGGCGTCTTCCACATGCACCGGGAAATAGGGCCGGTCGCCCAGATGGCGACCACCGCGCACCATGGCCAGATTGACACAGGCTTTGCCGCCCTGCACTTTGACCGCCAAGATGTCCACGTCACGGTCCGACACGTTGTCCACCGACTGCTGGTGCAGCACATTGGACAAGGCCGCGACCTGGTTGCGCAACTCGGCGGCTTGTTCAAACTCCAGACGTTCGGCGTGCGCCATCATGCGCGACTCCAGCGAGCGCATCACCTCTTGCGCGTCGCCGCGCAAAAACTTCTGGGCATCGGCCACGTCCTGCGCATAGTCTTGCGGGCTGATATGGCCGACGCAGGGTCCGGAGCAGCGCTTGATCTGGTACAGCAGACAGGGACGGGTGCGGTTGCTGAAGATCGAGTCTTCGCAAGTGCGCAGGCGAAACACTTTTTGCATCAGCAAAATCGCCTCTTTGACCGCCCAGGCACTGGGGTACGGACCGAAATAATGGTGCTTTTTTTCTACCCCGCCCCGGTAGTAGGCCACGCGAGAGAAAGCCTGCGGATGGGCGCCCGACTTGGCCACAGCGCCTGACTCGGGTGCCGTGGCGGTCATTTTGAGATAGGGGTAGCTCTTGTCGTCCCGAAACAAGATGTTGTACTTCGGGTTGAGCGTCTTGATCAGGTTGTTTTCCAGGAGTAGCGCTTCCGCCTCGGAGCGCACCACCGTGGTCTCCAGTCGAACAATCTTGCTCACCATGTGGCCAATCCGCGTGCCACCGTGGTTTTTCTGGAAATAGCTGGACACCCGCTTCTTCAGGCTGATGGCCTTGCCCACATACAGCACCTGGTCCTGGGCGTCGAAGTACCGGTAGACGCCGGGCAGCGTGGGCAAGGCCGCCACCTGGCGCAAGAGTTCTTCGGAATGGGCGGGTGCGGTCATGGCGCGTATTGTCAGCCGATTTGCCCATGCCCTATTGGCGGCAGTGGACAATCCGCACCATGCCAGCATCCTCCACACCACCGTCAAGGCCGCACCGCCAAGCCACAGGCCAGGGCTGGCTGTGGGACATTTTTTGCCGGGTGATTGACAACTTTGGCGACATTGGCGTGTGCTGGCGCTTAGCCGCTGACCTGGCCGCACGGGGCCATACCGTGCGCTTGTGGCTCGATGACGCGCAAGCCCTGCCCTGGATGGCACCGGGCGCGCTCGAGGGCCGCTGGCCCGGAATCAGCGTGCATCCGTGGGATGCGGCGAGCGACGTGCAGCTGTTGTCCACCTTGGTGCCTGCCCAGGTGTGGGTGGAAGGCTTTGGTTGCGAGTTGCCCGAGGCATTTGTCGCATCGCGGGCCCGCGCACAGGACGCGCCGCCGGTGTGGATCAACCTGGAATACCTCAGCGCCGAAGATTTTGTGGAACGCAGCCACGGCCTGCCATCGCCACTCATGTCCGGCGCGGCCAAAGGATGGACCAAGCATTTTTTCTATCCCGGCTTCACGCCGCGCACAGGGGGCTTGCTGCGCGAGCCTGATCTGTTGGCGCAGCGATATGCCTTTGGCAGCAGCGAACGAGTGGCCTTTTTCAATAAGCTGGGCGTGGCAGACCACGGCGAAGCCTTGGTGAGTTTGTTCTGTTATGCCAACGCACCCGTGGCAGCGCTGCTGGATCGATTGCGCGGCGTGAAGACGCGCGTCCACTTACTGGTCACCCACGGGCAGGCGCAAAGTGCCGTCCAAGCCGCTTTGGCGCAGTGCCCACACGCAAGCGACCCCTTGCGCATCACCTCCCTGCCACTGCTCAGCCAAACGCAGTTTGACCACCTGCTCTGGATCAGCGACCTGAATTTTGTGCGAGGCGAAGACTCCTTGGTGCGCGCCTTGTGGGCCGGTCGCCCTTTTGTCTGGCAAATTTACCCGCAGCAAGACGGTGCACACCGTGCCAAGCTCGCCGCCTTTCTGGACGTCACGGACGCTCCCGCCCCGGTGCGGGACTGGTATGGGCATTGGAATGGGTTCGGAAATTCCGACGTCGCATCCCCGCTGCCTTTGGGCGAACCCAAGTCCGCGTCGCAGGCCTGGCAGGCTTGGGCCGATGGCATGGGACTGCAAATGGTCCGGCAGGCTGACCTGGTAAGCCAGCTGTGCGCATTTGTGCAGGCAGTGCCCTGCGCCGGGCAAGCCCCGAAAACACGATAAAATCAGAGGCTTTGCAGCTTTTGAGCGCCTTTTGCGCGCAACGCTTGCCCCGCCGCACCACGCGGCCTAACCCGCAGACCGGGATCCAATTCCCTTCTACCCATTATGAAAATTGCACAAGAAATTCGCGCCGGTAACGTCATCATGCACGGCAAGGACCCCATGGTCGTCTTGAAAACCGAATACAGCCGTGGCGGCCGCAACTCCGCCACCGTGCGCATGAAGCTCAAAAGCCTGATCGCCAACTTCGGTACCGAAGTCGTGTTCAAGGCCGACGACAAGATGGACCAGGTGATTTTGGACAAAAAGGATTGCACCTATTCCTACTTCGCAGACCCCATGTATGTTTGCATGGACGAAGAGTTCAACCAGTACGAAGTCGAGGCCGAAAACATGGGCGACTCGCTGAACTACCTCGAAGACGGCATGGCCGTTGAAGTGGTGTTCTACGAAGGCAAAGCCATCTCTGTGGAATTGCCCACCAGCGTGGTGCGTGAGATCACCTGGACCGAGCCCGCTGTCAAAGGCGACACCTCCGGCAAAGTGCTCAAGCCCGCCAAGATTGCCACTGGCTTTGAAATCGGTGTGCCAATCTTCGTGGCCCAAGGTGACAAGGTTGAAATCGACACCCGCACCGGCGAATACCGCAAGCGCGTCTAAGACATCCTTGCCGCCCTGCCTTCAGGGCTAGACCAGCGAAAAGCTCCTTCGGGAGCTTTTTGTTTTTCTGTCTTCGCAAGGCCCCACCAATCTCTGACAATTCCCGCATGGACAACACCCAAAAACCGTCTCCGCAGCAAGTCGCCCACGAGTGGCGCGAATTCAAACACAAGCCGCCAGAGCTCACGGGCGCCAACGCCACCCGACTGGCATTTGCCGACCCTGAGTTTTTGCTGCGACCTGAGACACGTGGCATCCGCTTTGAACTGGAGATGCTCAAGCCCGAACTCGAACTCACACGCCAAGGCATTGCCCACACCATCGTGGTGTTTGGCAGCGCGCGCTTTGTATCGCCGCAAGTGGCGGCCGACCGCGTGACGATGGCCCGGCAAAGCAATGACGCCGAAGCATTGGCGCTCGCACAGCGCGACGAGCGCAATGCGGTGTGGTACGAGCACTCCCGCCAATTGGCGCGCTTGGTCGCCCAATACAGCGTGGGCAAACCCCAAGCCGAGCAACTCACCATTTGCACCGGTGGCGGCCCGGGCGTGATGGAAGCTGCGAATCGGGGAGCCTTTGAATTGGGTGCGCCCAATGTGGGCCTGAACATCACCCTGCCCCACGAGCAAACGGTCAATCCTTATGTGACGCCCTCACTGCATTTTGAATTTCACTATTTTGCGGCGCGCAAAATGCATTTCATGATGCGAGCCAAAGCGCTGGTCGCGTTTCCGGGCGGCTACGGCACGATGGACGAGTTGTTCGAAATCATCACACTGGTGCAAACCCAAAAAGAGCGGCCGGTGCCCATCATTTTGTTCGGCAGCGACTATTGGAAAAAGCTGGTGAACTTTGAGCTGATGGTGGAGGTCGGCACGGTGAACCGCCAGGACCTGGATTTGCTGAGCTTTTGCGACACACCCCAAGAGGCCTGGGACACGATTCGCAGCTATTACGGCTTGGATTCAGGCGGCCTCTGAGCCGTTTACGCCCGCAGCCGCCAGGCCGCACGTGCGCCCAATGCCACCACGCTGCCCACCGTCCAAAACACCACGGATACCCCCACGACCGCTCCGGCCGTGCCAAACAGCAAGGGCATGACCACGCTGGAGAAGTTGATGGCCATCAGCCGCAAGCCCAGCGCCTGACCGTGTTGGGCGTGGGGCGTGATTTGGTGCAAGGTGCTCATGATCATGGGCTGCACCGAGCCCAGCGACAAGCCCAGGCACACCGAGCAGGCCCCCATGGCCCACGCCGACTGGGTGAAGGGGTAGATGGCAAACAGGGCAGCCGTTACCAACATGGCGCAGGTCAGCACCACCCACTCTTTCAGGTGCGCCGCCACCAGCGGCATGGCCAGGCGCACTGCAGCGGCGGCAATGGCAAAGCCCCCCAAAATTGTGCCGATGACCGAGGCGCTGAAGGCGCGTTCATGGCCCAGGATGGGCACGACAAAGGTATGCACATCCCAGCACGAAGAAAGAATCCAGTTCACCAGCAACAGCTGGCGCATGGCCGGCTCGCGCAGCAAAGCCCAGGCCGACGGCGCAGCGCCGTGGGCCTCAGGCGCCACCGGCGGCAGTTCTTGCGTACCCCGGATAAAGGCCCAGCACACCAGTGGCAGCAACGCCATGCACAAGAACGCCGAGCGAAATCCAGCGAAGGCCACCGCATCGCCCAGCACCGTCGCACCATGGTCAATCAACAAGCCTGCACTCACCGGCCCGACAAAATTGGAAACCGCAGGGCCAATGGCCAGCCAGCTGAAGACCCGCTTGAGCTCGGTGCTGTCGCGCGCGGCGCGCCCCACGTGGCGCTGCAAGGCAATCGAGGCCGCACCGGTGGCCGCACCCATGCACAAGGCGCTCAGGCACATCACCGCAAACAGGGGAAACAGCAAGGACAAAAGGGCTCCGACCATGGCCACCACGACGCCCAGGCCCACCGGTCGCCGCAAGCCATGCCGGTCGGCAAATCGCCCCGCGGGCAAGGCCAAAAACACCTGGCTGAGCGAAAACAAGGCGAGCAAAAAGCCCACATGCACTGCGCTGTGCCCCAGCCGCAGCGCCAACAAAGGAGTCGCCAAACGCATGCCCGCCATGCTGGCATGCAGGCAAATGTGGCCGCAGATCAGGCGCAGCAGCGCCCAGGCGCGTGCCAGGTCCGCGTCAGCGGCCTGCGGCTCTGAAAGGTTCACACCAAGGGCGACGAGGCGTCGCTGTCAAAGTCTTTGTCTTGGGGGATGAGCGCCGCTGCCTGGTGCTCGGGCAAGCTTTCCACTTTCTTGAGCGCACGGCCCATGGCGCGGCTGCGCACTTCGGCACCGTCCAGCGTGTTGAGCACGGTCTGGGTTTGCGACTTGACCTTGGACAGCACGTCGCCAAACTTGCCAAACTCGGTCTTGACGGCACCCAGCACCTGCCACACCTCGCTGGAGCGTTTTTCCAAAGCCAGGGTGCGAAAGCCCATTTGCAGCGAGCTCAGCATGGCCAGCAAGGTCGTGGGCCCTGCAAGCGTCACCCGGTGCTCGCGCTGGAGTGCCTCCATCAAGCCGGGGCGGCGCAAAACTTCGGCGTACAGGCCTTCGGTGGGCAAAAACAAAATGGCGAAGTCGGTGGTGTACGGCGGCTCCACGTATTTCTCCGCAATCGATTTGGCTTCCAGCCGGATGCGCAGCTCCAGCGCCTTGCCTGCGTCGGCGGCATCGGCCGCATGCGCCCTGCCCTGCGCGTCCAGCAGCCGCTCGTAGTCTTCGTTGGGAAATTTGGCGTCAATCGGCAGCCACAAGGGCGCGCCGTCTTCGGACTTGCCGGGCAGCTTGATGGCAAAGTCGACCACGTTTTTGCTGCCGGGCCGTGTCGCCACCTGCGCCGCGTACTGGTCGCCCACAAACACCTGTTCCAACAAGGACGCCAACTGCGCCTCGCCAAAAATGCCCCGGGTTTTGACGTTGCTCAGCAAATGCTTCAAGTCGCCCACGCCCTGGGCCAGGGTTTGCATTTCTCCCAGGCCCTTGTGCACTTGCTCAAGCTGGTCGGCCACTTGCTTAAAGCCCGCGCCCAGGCGCGCCTGCAGCGTGGTTTGCAGCTTCTCATCCACGGTGGCACGCATCTCATCGAGCTTGGCCGCGTTGGTGGTTTGCAGCTGGGCCAGCTGGGCGTCCAGGGTCTTGCGCACCTCGGCCAGGGTGCGGGCGCTGGTTTCGCTGAGTTCGGCAATGCGCCGGGCGTTGGACTCGCTCAAGGTGCTGAGCTGGGTGCTCAGGGTGTCGGACAAAGACTTTTGCAGCCCCGCCAGTTGCAGGCCAAAGGCGTCGATTTGCGTGTTTTGGGTGCGGGTGGCTTCGGCGCTTTGTTGCGTCAGCGTTTGCTGAAAGGTGGCCAGGTTTTGGGCAGATTCCTGGCGACCGTCGCGGGCGGCCTCGCTCATTTCACGGCGCAACTCGCGCTCCATGCGGTCCAAACGGTCGGCATTGGTTTGCAGCACTTGCAACAGCTCTGCGTGTGCTTGGGCGGCAGACATCGCCCCACCGTCCTTGCGCCGAAACGCCATCCACAGCACCAGTGCTGCATTGAGCAGCAGCAAACCCACGATTGCAAACAAGATCACATCACTCACGGCAAGCGCCCTCCAAAGACGCATTGTGGTTCAGAAACCGCGCCTGCCCGCGCACGGAGCATTCAGCCCTGTAACTGTTGTTCCAAGTTGTGCAGCACCTGGTAGCAGGGCAGCACCTGGGCCACGCTGGCGTTGGGCTCGCGGCCTTCGCGAATGGCACTGAAAAACTCGCGGTC
>CANBQX010000092.1 GCA_947371775.1 Comamonadaceae bacterium | reverse complement strand
GTTTGCGGTGTATGGTCAGTTTCGCGTCTGCTCTAAGTCTTTATTGGTTTGTTGATTGCGGTTTTGGACTCCATCGCGTTTTGAGTTATTTTGAGGAGTCCTTTCATGGGCAACAAACTTTACGTAGGCAACCTGCCTTATTCTTTCCGTGACGAAGATCTGCAACAAGCTTTTGCAGCACACGGCTCCGTCTCCAGCGCAAAAGTCATGATGGAACGTGACACTGGCCGCTCCAAAGGCTTCGGCTTTGTGGAAATGGGCAGCGACGCTGAAGCGCAAGCAGCAATCAACGGCATGAACGGCCAACAATTCGGTGGCCGCGGTCTCGTGGTGAACGAAGCCCGTCCCATGGAGCCACGTCCTCCCCGTACCGGTGGCGGCTTCGGCGGTGGCGGCGGCTACGGCGGCGGCGCTGGTGGTGGCCGTTCCGGTGGTGGCGGTTACGGCGGCGGTGCTGGCGGTGGCGGCGGCTACGGCGGCGGCGCTGGTGGCGGCCGTTCCGGTGGTGGCGGCGGCGGTGGATACGGCAGTGGCCGTTCCGGCGGCGGCGGCTACTAAGCCAAGCTACAAAGACGTTGGTCTAGCGCCAACGCAACAATCAGGGTCCTTCGGGACCCTTTTTTTATGTCTATTTTTGTGGGGTGGGGACGAAAGTGGCATGCACCCGGCCGGTGAGCGTGAGCACCTGGGCCACATTGTCATAGTGCAGGGCGTCGGCACTGAACTGCTGGGTGCCATGGCGCAGCACGACCGGTTTGTGGGACTTCACGGTCTCGTCTTTGATGAAGAAGTCCAAAAACTCGCCCTTGAACTCAAGTTCCGGATTTTTGGTTTGTCCAAGAACGCCATGTGCCTCACGCAGGATGTGGGCTTGGCCGATGAGCTGCACTTCGCTGGCCTCTTCATTGGTCAGTCCTTGCTTCGCAGAAGCCTGGCGAAGTCGGCCTTTGTCATCGACCGAGCGCAGTGAAATGGCCTCTATCTCAATCCAGCGGGTATCAGGAAAATGGCGTGCAGCCGCCCCACTGATCTCGGCGTGCAGTCTGCCTTGGGCGTCAAAATTTTTCATGGAAAATTTTTCCATGAAATAGTCCGGCGTGTGGGCTGCTGTTGCTGCTGGAGCCTCGTCTGGCGCTGGCGGTGTGGTGCGCACCAGCCAGTAGCTACCCAGCGCCAGCGCCAGCATGAGCGCCATCGGCAAAAACAGGAGAAAGCGCTCCCACAGCGCGGCAAGCAGCGCCCTCACTGCGTGTACGAGGCGAGCAATGCCTGGTAGTGGCCGTTGCCAGTCAGCAGTAAATCGCACAGGTCGCGCACCGCACCCTGTCCACCCGTGCGCGGCGTCACAAAGTGGGCACGTGCCAGCACCTCGGCGTGGGCGTTGGCTGGCGCACAGGCCAAAGCGGCGTGCTGCATCATGGGCAGATCGGGCCAGTCGTCCCCCATCGCTGCGCTTTGGCTCCAGTCGAGTCCGAGTTTGGAGAGCGTTGCCTGCGCGGCAGGACGCTTGTTCTCGGTGCCGAAATGGGCGTGGGTGATGCCCAAGGCCTCTAGCCGTTTGCGCAAGGGTGCGGAGTCGCGTCCGGTAATCACCACGGGTGTGATGCCGGCTTTTTGCAGCATTTTCAGGCCGTGGCCGTCCAAGGTGTTGAAGCGTTTGAGCGTTTCACCGGCCTCGGAATACAGCAAGCCGCCGTCGGTCAACACGCCGTCCACGTCCAGAAACACGACTTTGACCCGCTGGGCACGTGCCAGGAGATCGGGCGTGTGGAGCAGGTGGCTGCTCATCAGATCACCTTTGCCCGCATCAAATCATTGGTGTTGACGGCACCACAGAGTTTGCCTTGGGCGTCGAGCACCAGCACGCTGGTGATTTGGCGTCGCTCCATCAATTCCACGGCATCTACTGCCAAGGCGTCGGCGGCAATGGTGGTGGGCTTGGCGTGCATCACATCCTGGGCGGTCATGGCGCGCAGATCGACCCCGCGCTCCACCCATCGGCGCAAATCGCCATCGGTAAAGATTCCCAGCACCGCGCCCTGGTCATCGACCACGGCGGTAGCGCCCAGGCCCTTGGCGCTCATTTCACGCATCATGTCGCTGAAGCTGGCGGTCGAGGCCACTTGCGGCACCGCGTCTCCGCTGCGCATGACGTCGCTCACATGGGTTAACAGTTTGCGCCCCAGGGCACCACCGGGATGGGAGCGCGCAAAGTCTTCGGCCTTGAAACCGCGCGCATCGAGCAGGGCCACCGCTAGGGCGTCACCCATTGCCAGTTGGGCGGTGGTGCTGGCCGTAGGCGCCAAATTCAGGGGACAGGCCTCTTTGTCCACGGCAGTGTTCAGCCACAGCGTGGCGTGCTGTGCCATGCTGGAGGACGGGTTGCTGCTCATGGCTACCAGTGGAACGCCCAAGCGTTTGAGCACGGGCAGGATGGCGCTAATTTCTTGTGACTCTCCGCTGTAGGAGATCATTAACACCAAATCGTGGGCGGTAACCATGCCCAGGTCGCCATGGCTGGCTTCAGCCGGGTGGACAAACAGGGCTGGGGTTCCGGTCGAGGCCAAGGTCGCGGCGATCTTGCGGCCCACATGGCCGCTCTTGCCCATGCCCATCACTACCACCCGACCCGAGATACCCAGCACCAGCGACACGGTTTGCGCAAAGGCGTGGTCCAAGCGGGCTTTGAGCCCCAGCACCGCTGCGGCCTCAATGTCAAAGGTCGCATGGGCAAGTGCTACAGCACGCGCCGCGGCAGCGGGTGACAGAGTGGATGGAGCGACAGTCATCGCGGCATTTTATAGACCGCTCGGCACGCTATTTGCCAATGCAAAAACTGGAAAAAATGACGCCCAGCAAATCGTCCGAGCTGAAGGCACCGGTAATTTCATTAAGCGCGTTTTGCGCCAAGCGCAGTTCTTCTGCCAGCAGGTCCAGGGCCTGAGCGCTTTGGGCCAAATGGAGGGCGGCTTGCAGCAAATGTGCATCGACACTGCGCAGCGCCTGCACATGGCGCTCACGGGCCATGAACATGCCGCCTGCAGGCGCTTGCCAGCCCGCTGCTTGTAACAGAGCGCTGCGCAAGGTATCCAAGCCCGCCCCGGTTTTGGCTGACAGACGGATTCCGCTTGCGGGCGGGGGAATGTCCTCCACTGCATCGGCCTTGTTCCAGATGTCGATCACCGGCACCTGGCGGCCCAATTTGTCTGCCAGCGTGGCGGCGATCCGCGCATCATCGGCTGCGTACTCTGCGTGCTCGCACCGTGTCAGGTCGTGTAAAAACAGCACCGCGTCTGCCGCTTCAATGGCGTCCCAGGCGCGGGCAATGCCGATTTTTTCGACGGCGTCCTGGCCCTCGCGCAGACCGGCGGTGTCCACCACATGCACCGGTACGCCTTGGATTTGAATGGTTTGCTCCACCTTGTCGCGCGTGGTGCCTGCAATGGGCGTGACGATGGCCAGTTCTGCACCGGCCAAGGCATTGAGCAAGGAAGACTTGCCTGCGTTGGGTTGGCCTGCGATGACGACCTGAATGCCTTCCCGCAACAAAGCGCCCTGGGTGGCCTGCTGTTGCAGTGTCTGAAGCGCCGCTTGCAGGCGCTCGAGCTGCCCCTGAGCGTCCGCGCGCTGCAGAAAGTCGATCTCCTCTTCCGGAAAGTCCAAGGTCGCCTCCACCAGCATGCGCAGGCGCACCAGCGCGTCGCGCAAGCCATGGACTTGTTTGGAAAATGCACCTGAGAGCGACGCGGTGGCACTGCGGGCAGCGGCCTCGGTGCTGGCGTCGATCAGGTCGGCAATCGCTTCCGCCTGCGCCAGATCAATCTTGTCATTCAAGAACGCCCGCTCGCTGAACTCTCCGGGCTGTGCCAGCCGCAAGCCCGGCAACACAGGCTGCGAATCCACTGTGCGCAGATCCTGCGAAAGCGCCATGCAACGGGCCACCAGCAGTTGCAACACCACGGGTCCGCCATGGGCTTGGAGCTCCAGCACGTCCTCGCCGGTAAAGGAATGTGGCGCCGGGAAATAGAGTGCCAGACCCTGGTCGATGGGCGCGCCGGACGCATCACAAAAGGGCAGGTAGGTGGCCTCGCGGGCCCTGAGGTCGCGCCCCAGCAAGGCGTGCACCAGAGGTGCCAGGTTTTTGCCACTGAGGCGCACGATGCCCACCGCCCCACGGCCGGGAGCCGTGGCAATGGCGATGATGGGATCGTGGTGGCGGCTGAGCATGGCTGCGCGGCCCCCGGCGTGAGCGGCCTTACTTGAACGAAGGCAGGTTGAACTGCGGCGGCACACCCATGCGGGTGTTGATCAGCCACTGCTGCGCAATCGACAGAATATTGTTCGTAATCCAGTACACCACCAGGCCAGACGGGAAGAAAAAGAACATAACGCTGAAGGCCAAAGGCATGAACCACATCATCTTGGCCTGCATCGGGTCCGGTGGTGCGGGGTTGAGTGCGGTCTGCAGCAGCGTGGTCAGGGTCATGATCAGCGGCAGGATGTAGTAGGGGTCTGGCGCTGACAGGTCATGGATCCAACCCATCCAAGGCGCGTTGCGCATTTCCACGCTGGACAGCAGCACCCAGTACAGGGCAATGAACACCGGGATCTGAATCATGATGGGGAAGCAGCCGCCCATGGGGTTGACTTTTTCCTCGCGGTAAATGCGCATCATCTCTTGCTGCATTTGCTGCGGGTTGTCTTTGAGGCGCTCGCGCATCTCGGTGATCTTGGGGTTAACCGCTTTCATTTTGGCCATGCTGGCATAGGCCTTGGCATTGAGCCAGTAAAAGGCGATTTTGAGCAAGAGCACCAGGGCAACGATGGACCAGCCCCAGTTCTGAATCACGCTGTGCAAGAAGTCCAGCAAGAAGTACAAAGGCTTGGCCAGAATCGTGAGCCAGCCGTAGTCTTTGACCAGCTCCAATCCGGGCGCCAGCGCTTCGAGCATTTTTTCCTCTTGAGGGCCCACGAAGAAGGTGGTCTCTACCGTGCGGGTGGCGCCGGGGGCAATGGCTTCCAGCGGTGCCACCATGGCAGCGCGGTAGCAGCAATCCGGCAGGCCTTTGTTCAGCTCCAGCGCATCGAGCGAAATGCTGCGGTTCATGCCTTCGGGCAAGATCCAGGCGCTGGCGAAGTAGTGCTGCACCATGGCCACATAGCCGTTGTTGGCTTGTTTTTCATAGTCGGCGCCGCCCTTTTTGATTTTGGCGAACTCGACTTTTTGGTATTTCTTGGCGTCGGTGTAGACCGCCGGGCCGGTGAACGTGGAGTAGAAAGACGACTCGCCCGCGGGCTTGTTTCCATCCCGCACCAGCTGCAGGTACAGCTGGGGCGCAATCGGTGCCGCTGTGGTGTTGGTCAGCGCGTGGCTCACCGCTACAGCGTAGGAGCCGCGCACGATGGTGTAGGTCTTGACCAGCTTGATACCGCCCACATCAGGTGACTCAAATCGGATTTGCAGCTTGTCCGCGCCTTCCTTGAGTTCGCGCTCGCCGCTGACCGCCATCGGCGTTTTGTGGGTTGGGAAGGCGCCCGGTACCGCACCCGACACCACGCCAGACTCTGCCAAGTAAACGCGCTCTTTGCTGTCGTCCAGCAGCGTGACGGGCTTGGTGTGGTCGGCAATGTCACCGTATTTCAAGAATTCGGAGCCCACCAGCGTTCCGCCCTGGGTGTCAAAACGCAGGTTCAAGACATCGCTGCGCACATTGAATCGTTCGCCCGCTGGTGCTGGAGTCGCTCCGTCGGCGGCAACGGCGGTTGTGCCGGGCAAGGGGGCCGGTGCCACTGCTACCGAGCCTGGAATACTGGCGTCCGAAGCATTGGGTTTTGCGGCCGTTGCGGCTGCTTCGGTCTTGGCAGGCTGCCCTTGGAAAAAGGTGGCTTTGTGGCCGTTGTAAATCTGCCATTGGTCCCACAGCAGGACCATGGAAAAGCCAAAGATCACCCACAAAATGGTGCGGCGAATATCGTTCATGAAGGTTTCTTTTCGCAAGAGGGAGAGGTCAGACGGCTCAAAAGCCGGGGTTTTTCAGTGGGAACCGGGTCATGGCCCCCGGCGCACCAGGGTTGGCAGCGCGCCAAGCGGCGCAGCACCATATAGCTTCCAGCGGCAGCGCCATGCTGTTCCAAAGCACCCAGAGCATACACAGAACACGTGGGCTCAAAACGACACGCCGAGCCCAGCCATGGGCTCAGCAGCAGGCGGTAGCAGCGCACCAAGTTGAGCAAAAAGGATTGCATCATGGTCAGGCGCGAAGTTGGGGGTGCGCAGTGGCGCGGGTGAACAACTCGACCAGTTCGGCGCGCACCGCCGATTTGAGCAGTTCAGAGCTGGCGCTGATGAATTCTTTGCGGTCGAAGCCTGCACGCAGACGAACCACATGGCCACGGGGTCGCAGTCGAGGCGCAAATTGGGCGCTCACAGCGTAGATCTGGCGTTTGATGGCATTGCGTGTGACAGCGCGTTTGGCCCATCGCTTGGGCACCATGGCGCCCAGAGCCCCGACTTCCGCTGAAATGTGCCCATCCAACTGCAAAGGGGAAGCCTCAGCAGGGGCGGTAAATGCAATCTTGGGGGGATAAACGAGAGCAAGCTCGCAGCTGTGCAGCGCAAAGTGCGCTGTGCGAACGCCCAAAGGGCCCGCCAAAGCGGCCTGAAACTGGGGACGGGTTTTGAGCCGCTGCACGTTGAAAACGGCGCCCGCCCGAGCCAAATTAGACAGCCAGGCGCTTGCGGCCTTTTGCACGGCGCGCGTTGATGACGGCGCGGCCACCGCGGGTCTTCATGCGAACCAAAAAGCCGTGGGTGCGGGCGCGGCGGATTTTTGAGGGTTGGTATGTGCGTTTCATTGTGAATTCCTATCCATTCGGTGCGACGCCAGCGCTGTTTAGGCGGCCAAGCAGTGCAGTTTTCGGGTAAATTTGCCCAAAAATCTGAGGGCAGCCTTCCATTATCGCTTAATTTGGCCTCTTGGGCAAGCGCTTGGTGAAACTACGGGGTTGGAGCCGATCGAACACGGGTTAACATGCGCCTGCTTGTTCGCGTTCACAAATGTGGATAAGCTTTTGATAAGCCTTCTTCAAGGCTTTGTTTTTCCCCAACTATCCACAGATTTTCAAGATTTCATGACCGAGGGAATACTCCCATTCAGTGCCGAGGTGCCGGCGTTTGACGCCGGCCAAAGCTTGTGGCGCGCCTGCGTAGATCAGCTGGCTTTGGACTTGCCAGAACAGCAGTTCAACACCTGGATCCGACCCTTGAGTGCCCAGGTGGCCGATGACATGAGCAAAGTTATTTTGTTCGTAGCCAACCGCTTCAAGCTCGACTGGATCCGTGCGCAGTACAGCCTGCCGATTGCCGCTTTGCTCGAGAAATTGTGTGGCCAGCCGGTGCAGCTGGAACTCGCCATTGCCCCCCGAGAGGCCCAGGTGCGCAGTGCGCCGCAGCCTGCGCCGGACCGGGTGTCTGAGCCCCAGCCCCAGGCGACCGCCGGGGAGTCGCGCCCCGAGGCGCCGAAGAACCGGCTCAATAACTTGTTGACCTTTGACACCCTGGTGGAGGGCACTGCTAACCGCATGGCGCGCGCTGCCGCCATGCACGTGGCAACCGCGCCGGGGCACATGTACAACCCCCTATTTATTTACGGCGGCGTCGGTCTGGGCAAGACCCATTTGATGCACGCGGTGGGCAACCGACTGTTGCAAGACCGGCCGAATGCCAAAGTTCTCTACATCCATGCGGAACAATTTGTCTCGGATGTGGTTAAAGCTTACCAACGCAAGACATTTGATGAATTCAAGGACAAA
>CANBQX010000091.1 GCA_947371775.1 Comamonadaceae bacterium | reverse complement strand
CCCTTGGTCGCGTTCAGGCCGATGGCCAAGATTTGGGCCGCGTCATAGCCTTGCACTGCATAGACATCGGGTTGCAACTTGTAGGTTTTGGCGTAGTTCAGGCGGAAGCTGTTGTCGCGCTTGGTGTCCAGGCTGTCTGCGTAATGCAGGGCTGTGAACATGCCGTCCGCATCCGCGCCTTGCGCATCCAGGGTGCCGTCGGTCAAAAAGCCCGATGCGTACAGCGGCACGGTTTTCTTCAGCCCCGCAGAGGCATAGTCTTTGACGAACTTGACTGCCGCGCCACCGGCAAAAAAGGTGAACACCGCGTCGGGCTTGGCTGCTGCAATTTCGGTCAGCAGGCCTTGAAATTCCACATTCGGGAATGGCAGGCTCAATTCCTTGACCACGGTGCCGCCCCCCTTTTCAAAGCTCTCTTTGAAGCCGCGCACGGTCTCGTCCCCGGCAGCGTACTTCCAAGTGATGGTGACGACCTTCTTGATGCCCTTCTTGGCCATGACTTCGCCCATGGCGTAGCCCGGCTGCCAGTTGGAAAAGGAGCTGCGGTAGATGTTGGGGGCGCACATGGCGCCCGTCACGGCGTCAGCACCGGCATTGGGCACGATCAGCAGGGTGCCGCTTTCTTTGGCCGCTTTGGCCATGGCCATGGCCACGCCCGAGTGCACGCTACCGATCAGCACATCGACCTGGTCACGCTTGATGAGCTTGTTGACGTTGTCGGTGGCTTTGGAGGGGTCTGACTCATCGTCGACCTTGAAATACTCCACCTCGCGGCCTGCAATCTTGCCGCCCAGCTCGGTCACGTGCTGGCGAAAGCCGTTTTCAATGGCAGTGCCCAGGGACGCAAAAGTGCCGGTGTAAGGCAGCATCAAGCCGACCTTGAGTTTGCCTGGGGTTTGCGCAGCGGCCATAGACGCGGCCAGCGCTGTGAATGCCAAACCGAGAGCGCCGCGGCGAGCCAGGGTGGTGAGAGAAGTTTTCATGGTGGGTCTCCTTAATGGTTGTTCATCAAACGGTTAACGGCTGCAATCAGGGCCTGGGGCTGATCGCGGTGAGGCGAGTGGCCACAGGAGATCAGTTCCAGCAGCCGCGTACCGGGCAAGGCGCGCGCAATGCTGCGAATTTGTTCCAAGGTACCGTATTCGTCATCCAGCCCTTGCACTGCAAGCACCGGACAACCAATGCGGGGGATTCTGTCAGCAATTGACCAGCCCCTGAACGCGCCATCGAGCCAAATGCGGCTCCAGGCTTGAAAAACCGGCTCGGGCGCACCGTGGTAGCGCGCCAAACGCTGCACAAGCGGCCCTCGAACGGCAGGTGCCTGCAGAGCAGCAATGCTGTCCACGGTGCAATCTTCCACATAGCAATGCGGAGCCAATACCACCAGGCCAGCCACCTTGTCGCGATAAGCCGCAGCGTAAATAAGGGCAATGGACGCGCCATCGCTGTGACCCAAGAGCCACAAGGGCTGGACCTGCCCATCCACGCCCAAAGCCTCCAAGGCAGCAGGCAAGACCTCCGTCGCCTGACGCTCCAGAAAATCCGGCTCCCAGCGCGTACCTTCAGCCAGGGGGGTGGACTGGCCATAGCCCGGGCGCGACAGCACCAAACCCCGGCAGTGCAGCGCCTCACACAGGCGCAGCGGAAAGTCCTTCCACATCGCAACCGAGCCCAGGCCTTCGTGCAAAAACACGACCAAAGGGCTTCCCGCCGCTACGCCCTCAGGGCGCAGCCACTGGTACTCCAGCGCGATGCGCTGGCCGTCCCAGTCCAGGGCGATGTGCGTGCCGTTCAGGTTCATGGATTCAGGGCGGCCCGCTCGCGCAGCTTGAAGCGCTGAATCTTGCCGGTCGCCGTCTTGGGCAATTCGTCGACAAACTCAATCACCCGGGGGTATTTGTAGGGCGCTAAGCGGTCTTTGACAAAAGCCTTGAGTTCATCCGCTTGCAGCGTCATGCCGGGTTTGCACACCACATAGGCCCGTGTTTTGGTCAAACCGTCACTGTCGGGCGCGCCAATCACCGCAGCCTCCAGCACCGCGGGGTGCTGCACCAGTGTGGACTCCACCTCAAAGGGCGACACATAGATGCCGCTGACCTTGAGCATGTCATCGCTGCGACCGCTGTAGGTGTAGCTGCCGTCCTCGTTGCGCACGTATTTGTCGCCGCTGCGGGTCCAGCTGCCTTGAAAGGTTTCGCAGGTTTTTTCGCGGTTACCCCAATACATCAGCGCCGCGCTCGGGCCTTGGATAAACAGGTCGCCTACTTCACCATCTGCCACCGCCTGGCCGTCGTCACCGCGCAGAGAGAGTTCGTAGCCGGGCACAGGCCAGCCCGTGCTGCCGTAACGCACCCGCGTGGGCAGATTCGACAGATAAATATGGAGCATCTCGGTGGAGCCAATGCCATCAATGATGTCCACACCAAAGTGCGCATGGAAGCGCTGGCCCAGCTCGCTGGGCAGTGCCTCGCCCGCCGAGGACACCAGGCGCAAGCGCACCTCGCTGCGCGCGGGCACACCGGGCGCAGCCAACATGCCCGCAAATCCGGTGGGCGCGCCAAAAAACACCGTGGGTTGCGCGCCGCCGACCTGCCCGCGCCAGCGCTTGAACACCGCATCCGGCGTAGGCCGCTCGGCCATCAGCAGCGTGGTGGCTCCCACACTGAGCGGAAAGCTCAGTGCATTGCCCAAGCCATAGGCAAAGAACAGCTTGGCTGCCGAAAAACACACATCGTGCTCAGTCAGTGCCAGCACCTGCTGTCCATAAAGTGTGGCCGTCCAGTAGGGGTTGATTTGGCTGTGCACTGTGGCCTTGGGCCGACCTGTGGAGCCGGATGAAAACAACCAGAAACCAGGGTCGTCGGCACCCGTGTTGGCGCATTGCGCCAGTGGCGGGTGCGCTGCCAAAAAGTCGTCCAAGGCCAGCACACCCTGGGGAAGTGCGCCTTGCGGGTTGGCAACCACCATCTGCTTCACCTCGTGGCCTCCGTTGGCTTTGGCATGCTCCAGCGCTTGCTGCAACACCGGTAGCAGGGCCTGCGAAACCAAGGCCACCTGCGAACGGCTTTTTTGCAGCATATAGGCGTAATCATCCGCCGTCAGCAAGGTGTTCACGGCCACTGGCACCACGCCTGCGTACATGGCGCCCAGAAAAATGCTGGGCCAGTCGTTGCAGTCTTGCATCAAAAGAAGCACGCGCTCTTCGCGGTGGACACCGCTTGCGAGCAGGGCACCCGCCACCGCGCGAATGCGCCCGGCCATGGCGCCATACGTCAGGCTGGCTTGGTCATCGACAAACGCCAGCTTGTCGGGGCGCTGCGCATTGCAGTTCAGCAGATACTGCGCGAAATTGAAGTGCGGGCTGGTGGGGCCCATCGCAGGGGTGTTTGGCATGGCGAGGCCTTTCAGGGACTGGGCGCTGCGTCGCTGTCGCGCAGCAAATTCAAAACGCTGGTACTGGCCTGGACGGCACTGCGGCGGTGGTAAAAGCCCAAAGCGCGCAAGCCGCCTAGCTCTTCGCCACCGCCCGCGCGGCCCGGGCCGCCGTGCCGCGACTGGGGCATCACGTTGCCATGGCCCGTGTGGGAGGCCGCCACGTCGGGCGAAATGCTGTGTACCCGGCCATGGCTGTCCGCCAGCGCCAGCGCAGTGTCAGCCAGGCGTTGCGGGTCGCTTCCGTAAATAGACGCCACCAAAGAGCCTTGGCCGCGGCGAATCAGTTCCAAGGCATGGTCGCTGCTTCGGTAAGGCAACAGAGTCGCGACCGGACCAAACACTTCCATCGCATGCACCACGGCGGCCGCATCGGCGTTGCGCGCTCCCAATAGCGTGGGGCCGACGCAGCAAGCCACCGCCGGGTCGGCGTCCACCAAGGGCATGTTGGCGCCGTCGTACAAGGTATCGGTTTGGCTCTGCAGTGCTTGCAAGCCCTCGCGCACCGATTGCAACTGCGCACGGCTCACCAACGAACCCATGCGCACCGTGTCGTTGCGGGGGTTGCCGACGCTGATGCTCGACAGGCGGGCCGCAATGGCTTGAGCAGCCGCGTCGTACAAGGTTTCCGGCACAAAGACGCGGCGAATGGCGGTGCACTTCTGCCCCGACTTGACCGTCATCTCGCGCACCACCTCTTTGACCAGCAAGCCAAACGATTCGCTGCTGGCGTCTTCGCCAGGCAGCAGAAAGGCCGAGTTCAGGCTGTCGGCCTCGATGTTCACCCGCACCGAGTGCTGGGCCACCGCCGAATGCGAACGCACCAGGCGCGCGGTCTCGGCCGAACCGGTAAAGGACAGCACATCCAAGGGTTGAAGAGCATCCAGCAGCCCGGCCGAGCTTCCGCACACCACCGACAGCGCGCCGGGCGGAAAAATGCCTGCATTCACCACGTCTTGCACCATGCGCTGGGTCAACCAGGCGGTCGCGGTTCCCGGCTTGACGATGACCGGCACGCCCGAGAGCAGCGCAGGCGCCGCTTTTTCCCACAAGCCCCAGGAGGGAAAGTTAAAGGCATTGATCAGCAGTGCCACACCGCGGGTAGGCACCAGCACGTGCTGCGACTGAAACAGGGGGTCTTTGCCCAGGCGCACCATGTCGGCGTCTACCAAGTGCTGGCGCTCACCCAGAGACTCGCCCAATTTGGCATAGGTGCCCAGTGTGAAGATGCCGCCATCAATGTCCACTGCCGAGTCGTTTTTGACGGTGCCGCTGTTGGCCGTGGCAATCTCGTAATAGGCATCGCGGTTGGCTTGCAGCACTTTGACAGCGGCGCCCAGCAGGGCAGCGCGTTCGCGGTAGCTCAGGGCGCGCAAGGCCGCGCCGCCCACGTCACGGGCAAAGGCAAAGCCCGCGTCCAGGTCCAGGCCGGTGGCATCTACCCGCACCAGCGGTGTACCCAGCACCGGGTCCAGCAAGGTGCTGCCCGTGCCGCAGCCCAGGGACCATTGGCCGCCAAGGTAGTTGGGAAGTAGTTCAGTCATAAGGCGATCATTCGTTAGAGCTTTGATACACGTCAAATTGCGAAGGCTGCAAGCAATGCTTTTTTCTCGTGGTGGCTTGTGATTTCTGAAATAATGAATTATTCTGCATGCGAACCATAAATCGAAGTACAGCCCATGTCAAGCACTATATTGCACATATCCGGGTTAACACCGAGCGACGTCCCGGATTCAGAGGGCGCTACCCCCTCTAAACACCCCTTCCTCGTGGCTTTGGGCGCGCGGGTCAGCGCGCTGCGCGCCCGCCGGGGTATGACGCGCAAGGCTCTGGCGCAAATTGCAGACGTCTCAGAACGCCACTTGGCCAATATGGAGTACGGCCTGGGCAACGCTTCCGTCCTGGTGCTGCTGCAAGTGGCCAACGCCTTGCAGTGCACCGTCACCGAACTCATTGGTGACGTGACCACCTCGTCGCCTGAGTGGCTGATGATTCGCGAAATGCTGGAACAGCGCGACGACGCCACCCTGCAAAAAGTGCGCGTTGCGATTGGCGAAATGCTGGGCACCGGTGGGGGCAATGCCGCCCTGAGCCCGCGGGTGGCGCTGATCGGTTTGCGTGGCGCAGGCAAGTCCACACTGGGGCAAATGCTGGCGCAGGACCTGGGCTTTCCCTTCGTGGAACTCAGCCAGGAGATTGAGAAATTTGCCGGATGCAGCGTAGCAGAAATCCAGGCCTTGTACGGTGTGAGCGCCTACCGTCGCTACGAGCGCCGAGCCCTGGAAGAAAGCATTCAGATCTACCCCGAGGCGGTGATTGCCACCCCCGGCGGGCTGGTGTCAGACCCCGCCAGCTTTAACCTCCTGCTGGCGCATTGCACCACCGTGTGGCTGCAGGCCGAGCCTGAAGACCATATGCGTCGCGTGATTGCCCAAGGCGACATGCGCCCCATGGCCGCCAGCAAAGAGGCGATGGAAGACCTGAAGGGAATATTGACCGGCCGTGCCCCCTTCTATTCCAAGGCGCAGCTGCGTCTGAACACCAGCACCCAACCGCTGGATGCCACCTTTGACCAGCTGCGCACTTTGGTACGCCAGGGCTTGCAAATAAACTCCTAAAGATGCATAAAAATGCTTGACGCATGGAAAAAACATGCACTATGATGCGTCATCGTTAAACGCATTTTCATGCAAGCACCTTCAGGAGACCGCACCGTGTCAAACGCCGAAACCATCAGCTACCAAACCCACCCTTCGCAATACAAGCACTGGAAACTCAGCTTTGACGGTGTCGTGGCCACCCTGAAAGCCGACTTTGACGAAAACGCGGGGCTGCGTCCCGGCTACAAGCTCAAGCTCAACAGCTATGACCTGGGCGTGGACATTGAATTGAACGACGCCATTCAGCGCATCCGCTTTGAGCACCCCGAAGTCCGCACCGTGGTGGTCACCAGCGCCAAGGACAAGGTGTTTTGCTCTGGCGCCAACATCTTCATGCTGGGCCTGTGTAGCCATGCGTGGAAAGTGAATTTCTGCAAATTCACCAACGAGACACGCAACGGCTTGGAAGACTCCTCGGCCCACAGCGGATTGAAGTTCCTGGCCGCGGTCAACGGCGCCTGTGCCGGTGGTGGCTATGAATTGGCCCTGGCCTGCGACGAAATCATTTTGGTGGACGACCGCTCCAGCGCGGTGAGCCTGCCTGAAGTGCCCTTGCTCGGCGTGCTGCCCGGCACAGGCGGCCTGACCCGCGTCACCGACAAGCGCCATGTGCGGCACGACCTGGCAGATCTTTTTTGCACCAGTGCCGAAGGCGTGCGTGGCAAAAAAGCCGTGGACTGGCGCTTGGTGGACGAGGCCGTGCGCCCGGCCGATTTTGCGGCCCGCGTGCAGGCGCGTGCCCTGGAGCTGGCTGCCCAAAGCGACCGTCCTGCCGACGGCAAAGGCGTGGTACTCACGCCCTTGCAATGCACCCAAAGTGCGGACGCCCTGCACTACAGCCATGTGAAGGTCGACATCGACCGCGCCAAGCGCACCGCTGTGTTTACCGTGCACGCACCCAGCGGCGCGCAGCCAGCCAGCGTTGCCGAGATTGAAGCCACGAGCTCCCACTGGTACCCGCTGGTGCTGGCGCGCGAACTCGAAGACGCCATCCTGCTGATGCGCACCAACGAAAACGAGATCGGTACCTGGTTGATCAAAACCCAGGGCGAGGCGGCGGCCGTGTTGGCCATGGACGCGACGCTGCTGGCGCACCGAAACCATTGGCTGGTGCGCGAAACCACGGGCCTGCTGCGCCGCACACTAAGCCGCCTGGACGTGTCCTCGCGCAGCCTGTTTGCCTTGATCGAAGCGGGCTCGTGCTTTGCCGGGACCTTCCTGGAGCTGGCCCTGGCCTGCGACCGCAGCTACCAGCTCATGTTGCCCGACGACGAGGCCGCGTCCCCCCGTATCACCGTGGGCGAGGTCAATTTTGCTCTTTACCCCATGGCCACCAACCAGACCCGCCTGGAGCGTCGCTTCTACGGCGAACAGGCGCCACTCGATGCGGTATCTGCGGTCAAGGGCCAAGCGCTGGATGCCGATGCGGCATTTGCGTTGGGCCTGGTCACAGCCAACCCGGACGACATCGACTGGACCGACGAGGTGCGCATTGCCATCGAAGAGCGCGTCTCTATGTCCCCCGACGCCCTGACCGGCATGGAAGCCAATCTGCGCTTTAACGGCATGGAGACCATGGCCACGCGCGTCTTTGGCCGCCTGACCGCATGGCAGAACTGGATCTTCCAACGCCCCAACGCCGTGGGCGAAAAAGGCGCGCTCAAGGTCTACGGCAAAGGCGAGCGTGCGGCCTTTGACTGGAACCGCGTCTAAGTATTTTTCTCATTCCACTTTTTCATCGACTCACCTTTAACGCCCTGGAGCCTGCTATGACATCCATGAATTACAGCGACAAGATCCCCAACAACGTCAACCTGAGTGAAGACCGCACGCTGCAGCGCGCACTCGAACAGTGGCAGCCCAACT
>CANBQX010000090.1 GCA_947371775.1 Comamonadaceae bacterium | reverse complement strand
CAGCCCTCAAGGCTTCAAACGCTTGGCCAGCACGTTGTACGAATCCATACGTTGACCCTGCTGCGCAAAGTCCAAGGCACTCAAACCTGCAGCGTTGCGCAGCGAGCTATCGGCACCAGCATCCAGCAACATGGCCACGCTTGCTGCGTTTCCATACATGGCCGCCATCATCAACGGCGTGGTTTGGTTCGGCGACTCCGCGTCCACATAAGCATAGTGCTCCAGCAACAACCGTATGACTGGCGCGTGCCCACCGGTCGCGGCGTAATGCAAAGGTGTCCAACCGGTTTTATTGACGTCCGCGTCTCTGGAAATCAGGCGCTCGCACACATCGCGCATGCCTGCCAACGCGGCCAGCATCAATGCACTTTCGTCCTTGTCATTGCGAACTTCGGCCTGAAGCCCCCTGGCATCGACCAAAACAGCCAAGACCTTGGGTGACGGCTGGCGCACCGAGATCAGCAAGGCTGGTAAGCCCGCGGGCCCCACGGTATTGACGTCAAAGCCGCGTTGGAGCAGTTGTTTGACCTTGGAAGCGTCGTCCTGCTGAACGGCTTTGAAGAAATCATCGTAAGAGCCGCCAAAGGCCGGAAACATAAATAAAACAACAAGATAAAGAAGTTTTTTAAAGTGATTTCTTAATAAAATCATGCGCTCACACCTGAAAAAAGACGGGTGAAATTGGCGCTCGTGGCGATTGCAATGTCTTCCACGCTGCAGCCCCGCAGCGTGGCAATTTGCTGGGCCACCAAAGGCACATACGACGGATTGTTGGTTTTCCCCCGGTGCGGCATAGGTGCCAAGTAGGGGCTGTCCGTCTCAATCAACATCCGATCCATCGGCACCCAGCTGGCGACTTCACGCAAATCTTGCGCGCTTTTGAAGGTCAAGATGCCAGAAAAGGAGATGTAAAACCCCAGCTCGAGCGCGGCCTCCGCCACAGCTGCGCTTTCGGTAAAGCAGTGAAAAACGCCACCCGCAGCCGTTGCGCGAGCGTCTTCCCCCTCCTCGCGCAAAATCGCAAGCGTGTCCTGCGAGGCGCTGCGGGTATGGATAACCAAAGGCTTTTTCAGCAACTGCGCCGCCCGGATATGGGTGCGAAACCGCATGCGCTGCCACTCCATATCCGCCACGGTGCGGCCATTGAGTCGGTAGTAATCCAAACCCGTTTCGCCAATGGCCACCACACGGGGCAATGAGCCACGCTTGAGCAAGTCGTCCAAGGTGGGCTCTGCAACGCCCTCGTTGTCCGGATGCACACCGGCAGTAGCCCAAAAATTGTCGTGCTCCAAGGCCAATCCGTGCACATCCGAAAACTCTTCCAATGTCGTGCAGATGCACAAAGCGCGACTCACTTGCGCCTGCGCCATGGCCTCTCGAATCGCGGAAAGTTCGCTTTTGAGCTCAGGAAAATTGAGGTGGCAGTGGGAGTCGGTAAACATCAGGTCAGGCAGCAGTCAGATGGTCTGGTTGCGGCGGTCAGTCTCAGAAAACTGCTCCAGCATTTCTTCGATCTTGCGCTTGACCGGTGCGGCACTTTGGTCGGCAGGAAAGCGGATGCCCACTCCTTGCGAGCGCCCGTGCTGGGAATTGGCGGGAGTGATCCAAGCCACGATGCCCGCTATGGCGTAGCGCTGGGGATCGTCTGGCAGGGTCAGCAGCACGTACAGCTCGTCGCCCAGCGAATACTCACGGCTGGACACACTGAAAAGGCCGCCGTCCTTGAAGGCTGAGATGTAGGCGGAATGCAATGCGGCCTTGTCCTTGAGCGTGAGCTGCATGACGCTAGGACGGGCAAAAGAGGTACTCAGCACCGAGTCAGACCAGGCGGCTGCTACGGTATTGGGGGAATTGCTTGGATTAAGTGCCATGGCGTGGACCTTGTAAATCAGTCGTCAGGCCCAAGACTCCCTGGGCTTGGCTCACCAACGACTCTAACAACAAACCTGCGTTGAACGGGTGCTCGATAGACCGCTTTTGGCCGCTCAAGGCACGGCTCCATTGGGTCAATGCCTCTATCGTAGGCACTTGCCCCAGGTCGGATGCCGCAAAAAACCGGGGCTCGGCGCCGACCCGCACGGCGAGTAAGTCGTGACAAAGCTTTTGCAACGCGTCCAATACTTTTGCCGGACTCCATTCGCGCACCGCATTCACATCGCCACGAGCCAACGCTTTGGGCAAAGCACCCCAGGCAGCCGGATCCAGACCTGCATTGACAAAGTCCAGTGCATCCTGGGGACGCCCGCCCGTGGCCAGCAAGGCCTGCCGTGTACGTTCGGGATCAAGGCCCTGCCCCTGAAGCCATTGGGTGCTCGCTGCAAGTTCGGGCCAGCGCATGGTGTGCCCCAGGCAGCGGCTGCGAATGGTTGGTAGCAATTGGTGGGCGGCTTCACTGGCCAGCACAAACTTGACATCGCCCGGGGGCTCTTCCAGGGTTTTGAGCAAGGCGTTGGCAGTCACGTTGTTCATGTCCTCGGCCGGGAACACCAGCACCGCCTTGCCGCGCCCGCGTGCGCTGGTGCGCTGCGCAAATTCCACCGCGTCGCGCATAGCGTCAATACGGATTTCTTTGCTGGGTTTGCGCTTTTTGTCATCAATCTCGGCCTGGGCCCGTTCGCTAAGCGGCCAACCCAAGTCCAGCATCCAGGTTTCGGGCATGAGCACACACAGGTCGGCATGGGTGCGCACATCGATCGCATGGCAACTGCCGCAATGTCCACAGGCGCCGTCCGCACCGGGGTTTTCGCACAACCAAGCGCGCACCAGTGCCAGCGCCAAGTCGTACTGCCCTAGGCCAGAGGGCCCCGTCAGCAACCACGCGTGTCCGCGCTGGGTCAGCAGATCGCGGGTTTGTGCCGCAATCCAAGGCGCGGGAAGGGATGTGGTGGCTTCAGCAGCGGTCACCGCAAAATCCCTCTGTTGCGAACGGCAGTCAATACGCTTTGCCACACCCCATCAGGACTTTGGTTGGCATCAATGCGGGCAAAACGTGCCGGGTCTTCGTCGTGGCGACGGGCATAACCGGCCGACACTTTTTCAAAAAAAGCGCCGGGCTGTGCCTCAAATTTATCGGGCACCCGGGCCCCGGCAAGCCGCTGCGCAGCCACGCTGGCTGGCAGATCAAACCAGAGGGTCAGGTCGGGCTGCAGTAAACCGCGCGAATCAGCCGGTGAAGGGGCACCGCCTTGCACCCATCCTTCCAGTTGTTGGAGCACGGCCCAGTCAAATTCGCGCCCGGCGCCCTGGTAGGCAAAAGTGGCATCGGTGAACCGGTCGCACACCACTACCTTGCCCTGCGCCAGAGCAGGCGCAATCACACGAACAATATGATCCCGCCGCGCGGCAAATACCAACAGCGATTCGGTCAAAGCGTCCATAGCATCGTTCAGCACCATGGTACGCAAGGCCTCGGCCAGCGGGGTGCCGCCGGGCTCGCGTGTGAGCGTGACTGCCCTGCCCTGCGCCTCCAAGGCCTGGGCCAGGGCTGCGATGTGGGTGGACTTGCCAGCGCCGTCAATGCCTTCAAAGCTGATGAATAAACCGCTCATGGTGTTCTATGTGTTCGGTGGGTGGCGCTATTTTCCACGCTGGTATTGGTTGACCGCCCGATTGTGCGCGTCCAGGGTCTCGCTGAACTGACTGCTGCCGTCGCCCCGCGCCACAAAATACAGCGCTTTGCTGGGTGCCGGGTGCACCGCAGCGGCCAAGGCCTGGCGCCCTGGCATGGCAATCGGGGTGGGTGGCAGCCCTGCCCGCGTGTAGGTATTGAAGGGCGTGTCGGCCAGCAAATCTGCCTTGCGCAAATTGCCGTCAAAAGCGGCGCCCAGACCGTAAATCACCGTGGGGTCGGTTTGTAAACGCATGCCCAGGGTCAGGCGGTTGTGAAACACCGCGGAGATCTGCGGCTGGTCGCTGGTTCGGCCCGTCTCTTTTTCAATGATGCTGGCCAACACCAGCGCCTGCTCGGGCGACTGCAAAGGCAGCTTGGGGTTGCGCTGCTCCCACGCCGCCGCAAGCCGCTTGTCCATGGCGCGCAGGGCGCGTTGCAACACAGCCAGATCGCTGGACCCTTTGGAATAGGTGTAGGTATCCGGGAAAAATCGGCCTTCCGCCGCGACACCGGGGCGGCCCAATTGCGCCATGAGTTGGGCTTCTGTCATGGGCGCACTGTCGGGCCTCAAATTTTCTGCCCGCTGCAGTGCGTCGCGGAGCTGGCGAAAGTTCCAGCCTTCGACCAAGGTCACGCTGCGCGAGGCCTCGTCGCCCTGCACCATTTTTTGCAGCAAGTTGAAGGGGCTGAGCTCTCCTTGCAGCTCGTAGCTGCCCGCCCGTATTTGCCGGGCCTGGCCCGAGATGCGAAACCAGGCAAAAAGGAGCTGCGGATGCACCGACACGCCCGACTTGGCCACCGCTGCTGCGACTTCACGGGGACTGGCGCCTGGCTCGATAGACAGGTCGACCAAAGGCGCATTCAATGCCAGTGGCGCGTGCACCCACCAATAGCCCAAAGCCCCGACGATGATCGCCGCCAGCAGGCTGAAAAAAACCACGCCGCGCACCAGCCGGCCCCAAATTGAACGCACGCTTTTTTTGCTCCCTTTTGCTTTAAAACAGGCCCATCATAAAGCGTGGCTGCGACAGGGTTAGACTGCACTCCACCGAACCCCAAGACCTCTCTTTTCAGCCCGGACGACGCCATGAAAAAACGCAATGCACCCCGCCCTTCAACCATGAAACACAGCGCCAGCATCTGGGACGGCGAAGTCGGGCATTCGCGCTGTATTGATGTGGTGCATTGGGAGGGCGACATCACGCCGGAAGAACTGGCCAACGTGGCCAGCCAGATTTCGCCCATTTGGGAAATGGTCGATTTGCAACTGGACCCGGCCCACCCGCTGCACGGCAATGCCTACCAGCTGCGCCGCTTGAGCGACGACGAATACGAAGAAGCCGAGTTTTACAAGCGCCGCGCTGCGTTTGAGGCCAAGCACGGCGGCAAACGCGTGTGGGTACACGGCTACCACATCGAAGTGCGCCCGGGCGAACACACCGACCAGCCCTTCTTTTACGACATGATGTTCAGCACCGTGTTTCGCACGCTGGACGAGATTGAGGCGCTGTGCGACAAGCACTATGGCGCGGGCGTCTGGGATGAGTACAGCCTGTACCTCGACGACAAGCTACCCAAACCCCTGCCCATCGATTTTTAAGGCGGCCGCGCCGGGTGCGGCGCGATCCATTCAACGGCTTTGGTGGGTGGGTTGTCGCGTCGCCCACCAGCTCATGGCCATGGCCGCCATCAGGCCCGCCAAGCCGAACCAGTGCAAGGCGTCCATGTGGCCATGGGCGATCAGCCAACCGCCGCTGCCCGCGCCCAGCGCCTGACCGGCATACATGGCCGCACTGTTGAGCGCAATCGACCCCGAGGCCAACAGAGGGGCAATCCCCACCAAGCGCGCTTGCTGGGCCGAGTTCGAGGCAAAGCAGCCCAAGCCCCAGGGCACACAAATCAGCGCCGCCACAGCGAGGGTGTCGGCCAAAGGCCACAACAACAGGCTCAATGCCATGCTGCCCACGGCCCACATCACTGCCCGGGGTGCGCCGATGCGGTCAATGTGGCGGGACATCATCACATTGCCCAGCAGGCCGCAGGCGCCAAAGCAAGCGAACAACACACTGAGCTCCAGGGGCGTGACTTGCAAATGCAGCTTGAAATAGGGCGCGAAATACGAGAACAAAATAAACTGCCCGGCCGAATACAAGAGCGTCACTGCCACACACGGCATCAATGCGCGGGACTGCAAGGTCTCGCCCCATGCGGCGCGTGAAAAAGCGGGGGGCTTAATGCCGTTGGGCAGGCTGCGCCAGACCCATGCGGCGCTGATCGCACTCAACAGCGCCACCACGCCAAACGCTGCCCGCCAACCCAGCGTGCCGCCAATCCATGCGCCCATCGGCACACCCACCACCGACGCCACCGACCAGCCCAGGAACACAAAGGTAATGGCACGCCCGCGCTGCTCGGGCGTGACCAAAAGGCCGATGCAAGCGGCTGCCTGCGGCGTAAAAATCGCAGGCGCAATCACCGCCAGCACCCGCACCACCATCAGGGACGTGAAGTCCGGCATCAACGCGCTCAAGCCCAAAAACAGTGCGTACCACACCATGGTCAGCGCCAGCAGACGCCGGCGGTCCCAGCCCGCCACCACGCTGGCCAGCAAGGGCGCACCGATGCACATCATGGCGGCAGCGGCCGTAATCAGCTGCCCCGCCACGGGCACCGACACAGACAAGGACGTGCCAATGTCATTGAGCGTGCCGGGCACCACCATGACGCCGGTGCCAATGACGAAATTACCAAACAGCAAAGACCACAGCACACGCGGCAAGGGTTCTGAGCTGGGATGCGGGTGCGATGTGTTCATGGAAAATGGAGGTGATGGCACTACCAGGGAATCGTCGCGCCGCGGTAGTCCACAAACTGCGCCCGACCTGTAGGCCGCAAAGTCTGCAGAACAGCATACAACTGGGACGCCGATTCCTCTGGCGCCAAAGCGTCAGCAGGCGCTACAAAAGCCTGGCTTAAAGGCGAGCGCACCGTGCCTGGTTGCAAGGCCGCAAAAACAGCCTGCGGCAGACGCCGGTGTGCCTCAATGGCGGCCGATTGCAGCAGCATGTTGCGCGCGGCCTTGGCAGCGCGGTAGCCGTACCAACCGCCCTTGTGGTTGTCCTCGATGCTTCCCACCCGTGCCGACAGTGTGGCAAACACCGTGGGCTGGTCGCTGCCCAGCAGGGGAATGAAGTGCTTCATGATCAGCGCGGGGCCTACGGCGTTGACCTCGAAGGCCCGCAACAGCGTCGCAGCGCTGAGCGCACCCAGCCGTTTCTCTGGCCCATGGCCGTCAATCTCCAGGGCGCCCGTGGCGTCTACCACCCAGTGCAGCGCACCGCCCTGCCCTGCATGCTGCGCACAGGCCGCAATGCTGGACTCCGACTCCAGGGTAAAGGCAGGGTCGCTGCTACGAGACAGGGCCATCACTTCCGCGAACCGCGCGTCCGTGCGCAACAAACGCACCAAAGCGCTGCCAATGGCACCACTGGCGCCCAAAACCACTGCGCGCAGGCCCTGCCCGTGCTGCGCGAGGCTCACTTAGGCGGCGCCGCTGGCAATGTGTCGCAGCGCTTTTTCGAACACTTCGACCGGCTGCCCGCCCGAAATCAAATGCCTGTCGTTGATGATGATGGCGGGCACAGAATGGATGCCGGCACCCTGGTAATAGCGCTCCACGGCGCGCACATCATCGGCGTACTGGTCGCTCTCCAAAATCGCTTGGGCCTGCGCCACGTCCATGCCTGCCGCAGCCACCGCCGCCAACAGCACCTCGTGCGATTCCACACATTCGGCGCGTCCCTGGTAGGCCTCGAGCAGCGCTTTTTTCAGGGCGTACTGGGGCCCGTCGGCACCTAGCAATCCCGCCCAATGCAGCAAGCGATGGGCGTCCAAGGTGTTGTACACCCGGCCCCGCCCGCCAGGGTGAAAGCTAAAGCCCACCTCGGCACCGCGCTGGCGGATCATGGCGCGGATTTGCTCTTGCTGCTCGGGTGTGGAGCCGTACTTTTCTGTGAGGTGCTCACCGATGTCTTGCCCGCCTGCAGGCATACCAGGATTGAGCTCGAAGGGCTGAAAGTGCAGCTCCGCGATCACCTCCGGTGCCAGGCGTTGCAGCGCGCCTTCTAAGGCGCCCAGGCCAACCGCGCACCAGGGGCAGGCGATGTCCGAGACGAAGTCAATTTTGAGGGTGGTGGTCATAGGGTTCAATCCACTGGGGGTGCTTACTTCAAACCCGCCAGGCCAGCTACGGCCAAGGCATAACCCTGAACGCCAAAACCTGCCATGACTGCTTTGGCCGCAGGGGAGATAAAGGAATGGTGGCGGAAGGGTTCACGCGCATGCACATTGCTGATGTGCAGCTCGA
>CANBQX010000089.1 GCA_947371775.1 Comamonadaceae bacterium | reverse complement strand
TGCTGATGGCCCTGCTGGGCAATGCGGTGGGGTTCCCCATGTTTCTGGGCCTGGCGCTGCGCCAGGTCACCTCCGGCCACGCAGCGGTGTTTACCGCCTTGCTGCCACTGGCCACCGCGGCCCTGTCTGCGTGGATATTGCACCAGCGTGCGCGCCTGGGCTTTTGGCTGTGCGCCGGGGTCGGGGCGCTGTTGGTGGCGGCGTTCTCCTTGCTGCGTGCCTACCAGCATGGACAGGGTTTTGGTTTGGAGTGGGCCGACTTGCTGCTCTTGGGCGCCATCGTGTCTGCGGCGGTGGGCTATGTGTTTGGCGCGCAAGTGACGCCCGCACTGGGTGCCGAGCGGGTGATTTGCTGGGTGTGCGTGATGGCGCTGCCGATGTCGGTGCCCGGCACGCTGATCTTTTGGCCTGAGCAGGCGATTCGCAGCACCTCGTGGATGGCGCTGGGCTATGTGGGCGTGTTTTCGATGTGGGCAGGCTTTTTCGCCTGGTACCGCGGCTTGGCCATGGGTGGCCCCTTGCGTGTGAGCCAGGTGCAGCTGGTGCAGCCGTTCTTCAGCATTCTGGCGGCGGTGCCCTTGTTGGGGGAACCTCTAGAGGTCATGACACTGGGCTTTGCCATGGCCGTGGTGGTGGTGGTGTTTTTGGGCAAGCGGCTTTCGGCTTCGCCCGCAGCAAGTGCAGCGGCACCCATGAAAGGGGACGCATGAACGACGATTTGTTATTCGCCGCCAGCGCCTTTATTCTGGCCAGCTCGGTCACGCCGGGGCCCAACAACACCATGCTCATGGCCTCGGGCGTGAACTTTGGCATGCGCCGCACGCTGGCGCATTTGGCGGGTGTGCAATTTGGTTTTGGCTTCATGCTTTTGTGTGTGGGCACGGGCTTGCATGCAGTGTTGGCGCAGTTCCCTATGTTTTATGGCGCGCTGCGTTTTGCCGGTGCCGCCTACATGCTGGTGATTGCCTGGAAGCTGGCCACCGCGCAAAGCACTAACGCCGAGGTGCAGCGCCCGTCCCACCCCATGGGCTTTTGGGGTGCAGTGGCGTTTCAGTGGGTCAACCCCAAAGCCTGGGTGATGGCAGTGACCTTTATGAGCACCTACCCGCCAGCGCACGCAGGTATTGCAGACATCGCGCCCCTGGTGCTTTTGTTTATGGCGCTGGGCATGCCGTGCTCGGCCCTGTGGGCAGGCTTTGGCAGCGCCATGCGCAGCTTCTTGCAAGATCCCAAGCGCCTTCGCATCTTCAACATCACCATGGCGCTGGCCTTGGTGGCTTCGCTCTATCCCATGCTCAAACCATGATCTCTGCTGCTTTTATCTTCGAGCCCGGCACCTACGACGCGCGCTTTCTGGCGCTGGACGCAAAGATTGAGGCGGCCGCCGTGGCCACCCCCGGCTACCTGGGGCGCGAGACCTGGCAAAGCGAAGACGGCCAGCGCTTCAACGCCACCTACTACTGGGCCGACATGGCCGCACTCCAAGCCTTCAGCACCAACGCCGACCACCAAGAGGCCAAGCGGGACTACAAGCTTTGGTACAAGGGTTTTCACATCGTGATCTCTGAAGTGCTGCGCGCTTATGGCGATGGCGCGTTGGATCACATCACCACGCATCAACCATAGGTCGGACAGCCATGAATCATTCTTCAACCCCAGTTGCTAAGCCCTGGACCTTGGCTGCGCGTGCGGCCAAGATGAACCCGTCGGTCATCCGCGAGTTGCTCAAGCTCACCGAGCAGCCGGGCATCATCAGCTTTGCGGGTGGCTTGCCTTCCAGCAAGACATTTCCGGTGGCGGAGTTTGAGGCGGCTTGTGCCAAGGTGCTGCGCGATGACGCAGCAGGCGCACTGCAATACGCAGCCAGTGAAGGCTACACCCCATTGCGTGCCTTGGTCGCGCAGCAGTTGCAAGCGCAAAGCCGCGCCGCAGGACAGACGTGGGAGGTCGATCCGTCGCAGATCATGATCACCACGGGCTCGCAGCAAGGGCTGGATTTGGTGGCCAAGGTCTTGATTGACCCCGGCAGCCGCGTCCTGGTGGAGTCGCCCACCTATTTGGGCGCGACCATGGCGTTCACGCCCATGGAGCCCGAAGTGGTGAGCGTGGCGGGATACGAGCACGGCCTTGATGTGGACGACCTGAAGGCCAAGTCGAAAGACGCGCGATTTTTGTACGTATTGCCGAATTTTCAAAACCCCACCGGACGCAGCATGGATGAAGCGGGCCGCGCGGCGCTCAGTGCCAGCGCCTCCAATTGCGGGCTGCCATTGATAGAGGACAACCCCTATGGCGACCTGTGGTTTGACCAAGCACCGCCTGCATCGCTGACGGCGCGCAACCCTGATGGAGGCATCTATCTGGGCTCGTTTTCCAAGGTGCTGGCACCTGGCCTCAGGTTAGGTTTTATCGTGGCGCCCAAAGCGGTATTTCCCAAACTCTTGCAGGCCAAGCAAGCCGCCGATTTGCACAGCCCTGGGTTTAACCAACGGCTCATTTATGAGGTGATGCAAAACGGCTTTTTAGATCGCCACGTACCGACCATTCGAAGCCTCTACAAAGCACAACGTAACGCCATGCTGCAGGCTTTGGAAATCCACTTTCCCCATGCACAGACCGCCCCAGATACCAGCTTGACTTGGAACATCCCCGCAGGCGGCATGTTCTTGTGGGCGCGCTTACCCCTTGGCCTGGACGCGACTGCCTTGTTGCCGCACGCGGTGGCCAAGAGCGTCGCCTTTGTGCCGGGGGCGCCCTTCTTTATCGGGCAAGGCGATCCACGCAGTCTGCGCTTGAGCTTTGTCACGTCGAGCGTGGAGGACATCCACCGTGGCGTCGCGGCGCTTGCGGCCACCATCCAGGAACAAAGGAACAAGTGATGCCCCGTGCCTTTAAACAAGTCGATGTATTCACAGCTGTCCCCTATCTGGGCAATGGCCTGGCGGTGGTGCTGGACGGTGCGGGCGTGAGTGACGCGGCGATGCAAAACTTTGCGCGCTGGACGAATTTATCGGAGACCACGTTTTTGCTTCCACCGACGCCCGAGGCTGCGGCGGCTGGCGCTGACTACCAGGTGCGCATTTTTGCGCCGGGCTACGAGATGCCATTTGCCGGCCACCCGACCCTGGGCAGCGGCCATGCCTGGCTAGAAGCCGGTGGCGTACCGCGTGACCCCGGTCATGTGGTGCAGCAGTGCAAAGCGGGGCTGGTGTCTATCCGGCGCACGGCCAACGCAAGCTCGCCGGGTGGTCAGCGGCTTGCGTTTGCGGCGCCCGCTTTGACGCGCAGCGCGCCCACACCCGACGTGGGTGCGGCCTTGGCGGGCGCACTGGGCTTGCGGCAGCGCCAAATCATTGCGGCCCAGCACCTGTGCAATGGGCCGCAACATTTTGGTTTTCTGGTCGATGATGCCTCTACGCTGCAAAACCTGGAGCCTGACTTTGCCGCACTGGGGCGCTTGCTGCCGCAGTTTGGCATCAGCGGCCTGGGCCTGGCGGCGGTGCAAGCGGATACGGTGGTGCCCGCTTTGATCGGCCGGTCCAACCGCGAGGCCCGGGCCTTTGGTGCCTCACATGGCCCCGCAAATAGCGCTTTGCCGGTGGACGATGCGCAAGTCGAGGTGCGCTTCTTTTTTGTCACCGGCCCGCAGGTGAGTGAAGACCCGGTCACGGGCAGTTTCAACGCCAGCATGGCCCAGTGGCTGATCGCCGAAGGCCATGCACCAAGCCACTACACGGTAGCCCAAGGCCAGGCCCTGGGCGTGCAAGGCCGCGTGCAAATTGCACAAGATGCCACTGGCCAGGTCTGGGTGGGGGGCGATGTGGTGACCTGCATCGACGGGCAGGTCACTATTTAGGCAAAACGAAGGCAATGCGGTAGAGTGCCTCGTATGCATCAGCAAGACTACGAATCCCCTGCGGTGGCGCGCCTGCGCGCTGACCTGGCACTGGCGCTGCGCGCTGCCGCCCACCATGGCCTGAGCGAAGGCGTGTGCAATCATTTCAGCGTGGAGTTGCCCGACGACAGTGGGCGCTTTTTGCTCAACCCCCGCGGCCTCTTGTGGAGCGAAATCCAAGCCGATGACATCGTGCTGGTCAATGCCGACGGCGACGTGCTGGCGGGGCGCCAGGCGGTGGAATCCACGGCCATGTTCATCCACGCCGCGGTGCACCGCATTGCGGGCAAGGCCTGTGTGCTGCACACCCATATGCCCTACGCCACGGCGCTCACGCTAACCCGTGCACGGGCTTTGGATACCACGCTGTCGCAAAACGCCATGCGTTTTTACGGGCGCCTGGCGATTGACGCCCACTACAACGGTCTGGCGCTGGACGCGGCGGAGGGCGAGCGCATTGCCACTGCCATGCAAGGCTCCGACGTGGCGTTTTTAGGCAACCATGGCGTGGTGGTGTGCGGGCCCCGCATCGACTACGCCTACGACGATCTCTACTACCTGGAGCGCGCGTGCCAGGCCCAGGTGCTGGCCATGTCCACCGGCCAACCCTTGCTGCCCGTCGGGGCCGAGGTGGCTGCGCTGGTCGCCCAGCAAAGCATGGCAGAGCGCCTGCAGTCCGAGCTCTTTTTTGAGGCCTTGCGGCGCACCCTGCGCTAGGACTGGCGCCTCAGCCGCGGTGCGGTCGCACCCAGGCGCGAAATTGGTGCAGGTACTGCGGCATCAGCACAAAGATGCTGCCGGTGACCACCGCGTTCGCCACACCGGTGAACAAGAAAATGTGGGGGATGCTCCACCCGGCCTTCAAAAGCGCCCCGGCCAACAATGCACTGGCGATCATGAACAGGGCGTTGAGGATGTTGTTGGCCGCGATGATGCGGGCGCGGTGGGTGGCATGGCTGCGCTGCTGAATCAAGGCGTACATGGGCACGCTGTACAGGCCGGTAAACAGGCTGAGCAAGGCCAGGTCGGCCATCACCCGCCAATGGGCGGACTGGGCCACAAAGGTGGACAAATTCATGAGATCGGATGCAGGCAGTGCGCGAGACGCGAAATACAAGTCCACCGAAAACACACTCATGCCCAGCGCGCCCAGCGGCACCAGCCCGATTTCTACCTGACCGCGGCTGAGTCGCTCGCACAGCAAAGAGCCGATGCCAATGCCGAGCGAAAAAATCACCAGCAAGGCCGACGCCACCTGCGCATCGCCATGCAAAACCTCGCGTGCAAAGCTGGGGAACTGGCTCAAAAACACGGCGCCAAAAAACCACATCCAGCTGATGCCCAACAGCGAATGAAAAACCGGCAGGTTCCCGCGCGCCAGGCGCAGGTTGCGCCAGGTTTCGGTCACGGGGTTCCAGTTGATGTGCAGGCCTGGGTCGGTGGGCTCCAGGGCGGGGATCTGCCCGGCAACCAGCCGCCCGAGGATGGCAAGCGCCAGACAGGCTGCGGCCACGCTTTGGGGCCCGATGTCGGGAATCGCAACCAAAAGTCCGCCCGCCACATTGCCCAGCAGGATGGCCACAAAGGTGCCCATTTCGACCACACCGTTGCCGCCCGTCAGTTCATGGTGCGACAGCACCTGCGGCAGATAGGCGTACTTCACCGGGCCAAACAGCGTGGAATGGCAACCCATCAAAAAAACACACAGCAGGAGCAGTGCGGCGTTGCCGCTGAAAAATCCCAAGGCCCCCACCAGCATGATGGCGATCTCTAGGCTTTTGACAAAGCGCATCACACCAGTCTTGCTGTACTTGTCCGCCAGCTGACCGCAGGTGGCCGAGAACAGCAAAAAGGGCAGGATAAACAGCGCGCCAATCACCAAACCTGCCAATTCCACGGGCAGCCAGTCCACGCGCATTTGGTAGGTCACCATCACGGTAAAGGCGAACTTGAACACGTTGTCGTTGGCGGCACCCAAGAACTGCGTCAAGAAAAAGGGGGCAAAGCGGCGCTGCCTGAGCAGGGCGAATTGGTTGGGGCGGGCAGGGTGTAAAGCAGGGGTCATAGACGGCCTTAAGAGTGCAGCAATAATTGCACACATTTTTGAACCTTCCCAACTTTTGAAAGACAGCCCATGCTTCAACCCGGCCTGATGATGAACCGCCCTTTGCTGCTCTCCAGCGTGATCGAGCATGCCGCCGCGCAATACGCCGACGTCGAAGTGGTCTCCCGCGAAACGCATGGGCCGCTCTTTCGCTACAACTACGCCGAATGCGCCCAGCGTGCGCGCAAGCTGGCCAACGCCTTAAACGGTTTGGGTCTGGTGGGTGGCGATGCGGTGGGCTCCATTGCCTGGAACAACCACCGGCATTTGGAAGCGTATTACGGCGTCTCGGGCAGCGGTATGGTCATGCACACCTGCAACCCGCGCCTGCAGCCCCAGCAGCTCATCTACATCATCAACCACGCCGAAGACAAAGTGGTGTTGTTTGACGCCACCTTTGCACCGCTGGTCAAAGGCATTGCGGCCCACTGCCCGAACGTGCGCGCCTGGGTCTGCCTGGCCGATGCGGCCAACACCCCGGCCATCGAAGGCGTTGCCCATGTGCTGCCATACGAAGAACTGATCGCGCCCGCCAGCGATGTATTTGCGTGGCCGCAGTTTGACGAGAACACCGCCGCAGCGCTGTGCTACACCTCCGGCACCACCGGCAACCCCAAGGGTGTGATGTATTCCAACCGCGCCATCGTGCTCAATTCGATGTCGGCCTGCATGCCATCGGTGCTCTCGCTCTCTCCCCACGACGCCATCCTGCCGGTGGTGCCGATGTTCCACATCAATGCCTGGTGCATTCCCTATGCCGCGCCCATAGGCGGCACCAAGCTGGTCTTGCCCGGGCCCAAGCTTGACGGCCAGTCGCTCTACGAGCTGATGGAATCCGAGGCGGTGACGATCAGCGCCGGTGTGCCCACGATCTGGCAAGGCCTGGTGGCGTATCTGGAGCAAAACAATCTGCGCTTTAGCACCATGCGCCGCACCGGTGTGGGCGGCTCGGCCATGCCGCAGGCGCTGATTGCCAAGTTCATGGACACCTATGGCGTGGACGTGCGCCACGGTTGGGGCATGACCGAGACCACCGCCGTGGGCACCATGGGCGTCTTGCCCCCGCAGTCCAAGAGCTGGACTTCCGAGCAAAAGCAGGCGCTGTTGGCCAAGCAAGGTCGCAGCGCCTTTGGCGTGGAAATCAAAGTCGTGAGCGAGTCCGGCGAGACCTTACCGCGCGACGGCGCGTCGCAAGGTGAACTCATGGTGCGCGGCCAGTGGATCATGGCGTCCTACTACAAGGGCGAAAGCTCCCCCTTGGTCGACGGCTGGTTCCCCACGGGTGACATTGCCACCATCGCCGCCGACGGCACCATGCAAATCCGCGACCGCACCAAGGACGTGATCAAAACCGGCGGCGAGTGGATCAGCTCAATTGACCTGGAAAACGCGGCTGTCGGTCACCCCGCAGTGGCCATGGCTGCGGTGATTGGCGTCAAACACCCCAAGTGGGACGAGCGTCCGCTGCTGTTTGTGGTGCGCAAGCCCGGCGCCACTTTGGAAAAAGAAGAAATCCTCAAGTTCCTCGAAGGCCAGGTCGCCAAGTGGTGGGTGCCTGACGACGTGGTGTTCCTGGAGTCGCTGCCCGTGGGCGGCACCGGCAAAGTGCAAAAGGGCGATCTGCGTAAGCAGTACGGCGGCGTTTTCAGCTAAGCCAGCAGGCGGTGTGCGCCTGCGTGGCAGCGCACCGCCTACTTCACCAACTGGTTCATCTCAATGATGGGCAGCAGCACCGCCAGCACGATCAGCATCACCACCATGCCCATGGCGACGATCAAGAGGGGCTCCAGCAGCGTGGCCAGGCCCATGGCGCGGCGCTGCACTTCGCTGCTGAGTTGCGTGGCCGCCCGCTGCAGCATGAGTGGCAGTTGCCCGGTCTGCTCCCCCAGGCGCGCGAACATGGACAGCAGGGACGGAAAGCGTTTTTTCTGCGCCAGGGCCGAGGCCAAGGGCGCACCCTCGCGCACCGCCACCAGCGCGTCTTGCGCATCCTGGCGCATGGCGGCATTGCCCAAGGTGTCTGATGCGGCCTGCAAGGCTTTCAAAATCGG
>CANBQX010000088.1 GCA_947371775.1 Comamonadaceae bacterium | reverse complement strand
GACGGCAAGCTGGGCATGGAAGACATGACCGGCGGCACCTTCTCCATCAGCAACGGTGGCACTTTTGGCTCCATGCTGTCCACCCCCATCATCAACCCGCCCCAGTCGGCGATCTTGGGCGTGCACGCCACCAAAGACCGCGCCGTCGTCGAAAACGGCCAGATCGTGGTGCGCCCGATGAACTACTTCGCCATGTCTTACGACCACCGCATCATTGACGGCCGCGAAGCCGTGTTGGGCCTGGTCGCCATCAAAGAGGCGATGGAAGATCCTTCGCGCTTGTTGTTTGATATCTGATCGGAAAGCGCACCATGAGCAAAGCATTTGACGTCGTTGTGATCGGCGGAGGCCCCGGCGGCTATATCGCGGCCATTCGTGCCGCCCAATTGGGTTTCCAGGTCGCCTGTGTGGACGAGTGGAAGAACGAGAGTGGCGGCCCTGCATTGGGGGGCACGTGCACCAACGTAGGTTGCATTCCCTCCAAAGCCTTGCTGCAGTCCAGCGAGCACTTCGACCATGCCAACCACCACTTTGCCGAGCACGGTATTTCGGTGGGCAAAGTGCACATGGACGTGGGCCAGATGCTGTCGCGCAAAGACATGGTGGTCAAGCAAAACAACGACGGCATCCAGTACCTGTTCAAAAAGAACAAGGTCACTTTCTTCCACGGTCGCGGCGCGTTTGCAGCGTCCACCGAGGCAGGGCACACCGTGCAGGTGAGCGGCGCTTCGGAAGAAACCTTGACCGCCAAACACGTGATCGTGGCCACCGGCTCCAACGCCCGCGCTTTGCCCGGCACACCGTTTGACGAAGTCAATGTGCTGTCCAACGATGGCGCATTGCGCATCGGTGCGGTACCCAAGAAACTGGCCTTGATTGGCTCGGGTGTGATTGGTCTGGAGATGGGCTCGGTCTGGCGCCGCCTGGGTGCGGACGTCACCATCCTCGAAGGTCTGCCCACCTTTTTGGGCGCCGTGGACCAGCAAATTGCCAAAGAAGCGAAAAAGGCCTTTGACAAGCAGGGCCTCAAGATTGAACTCGGCGTGCAAGTGGGTGAGATCAAGGTCGCCAAAAAAGGCGTGTCCGTGGCCTATACCAATGCCAAGGGCGAAGCCCTGGTGCTGGACGCCGACAAACTGATCGTCAGCATTGGCCGGGTGCCTAATACCAACGGTTTGAACGCCGCTGCGGTGGGCCTGGCGCTTGACGAGCGCGGCGCCATTGTGGTGGACGGCGATTGCAAAACCAATGTGCCCGGCATCTGGGCGGTGGGTGATGTGGTGCGCGGCCCCATGCTGGCGCACAAGGCGGAAGAAGAGGGCGTTGCCGTGGCCGAGCGCATTGCCGGCCAGCACGGACATGTCAACTTCAACACGATTCCCTGGGTCATTTACACCAGCCCCGAGATCGCCTGGGTGGGCCGCACCGAGCAGCAACTCAAGGCCGATGGCGTGGCCTACAAGGCAGGCACTTTCCCCTTCCTGGCCAATGGCCGTGCCCGCGCACTGGGTGACACCACCGGTATGGTGAAGTTCCTGGCAGACGCTGCGACCGATGAAATTTTGGGTGTGCACATCGTGGGCCCCATGGCCAGCGAATTGATTGCCGAGGCCGTGGTTGCCATGGAGTTCCGTGCCAGCAGCGAAGACATTGCCCGCATCTGCCATGCCCACCCCTCGCTGTCGGAAGCGACCAAGGAAGCCGCCTTGGCTGTGGACAAGCGCGCACTCAACTTCTGAGCAGTTTGCAGGCACCCACCGATGTGCCTGATTGCCTGGAATTGGCAGCCCGGCAGCACCTTGCCGCTGCTGGTGCTGGCCAACCGCGACGAGTTTTATGCACGCCCCACGCGCGCGCTGCACGCCTGGCCCTGCGGCCAGGTGCTCGCTGGTAAGGACGAGCAGGCGGGTGGAACCTGGTTGGGGCTGGGGCACAACGCGCCCGGCATCCGTTTTGCGGCCATTACCAACTTTCGCGATGTTTCGCAGCCGCGTGCGGATGCGCAGTCGCGCGGCGAATTGGTGCCGGAATTTCTGCGCTCGCAGGAGTCATCAGAGGCTATCTAGCGCGTCTGCGGCCCACCGCAAACCGGTACAACCCCTTTAACCTGCTGGTGTTTGATGGTGCGCAATTGCGCGGGTTTGAAAGCCACAGCGGCCGCACCGTGACCTTGGAGCCGGGCTTAGGCGCCGTGTCCAACGCGGGCTTTAACACGCCATGGCCCAAGTTGCTGCAACTCAAGCAAGCGCTTGCGAGACTGGACACACAGGGGCGTCCTCCGACGCAGCGCTTGCTGCAGTTGCTGGCTGATCAGTCCCCTGTCGGCGACGCCGATTTGCCGTCCACCGGCCTTTCGTTGGAGCGGGAGCGGGCGTTAGCGACCGTGTTTGTGCGCAGTGCGGATTACGGCACCCGGGCCAGCAGCGTGGTGACGGTGCGCGGGCAATCCGCCGAGCTGCTGGAGCAAAGCTTCGATGCGCAAGGGCCGACGGGTCTGCAGCAGCTCAGTACCAGTATTCCAGGTGAGGAAACGGGTTTCGCTCGGTCTTGGCCCGGTAATTGAAATGCACCACGAAGGAGATGCGCCTGTCGTCCTTCTTCTTGACCTTGAAGGGGATCACCACATGGGGCATGAAGCTGTCAAACAGCACCATATTGCCCACCTGGTAGGGCACTTTCTCCCGCAGCTTGTTGGATTTGGCTGAAAACCCGTCGCGCTTGTAAAAGCCGTCCAGCTCATGGGCCAGCACGCGCTGGCGCCAGATATCCAAATCGCCGCCCCGGTGGTGCACGTGCTGCTCGGTGCGTTTGATGGAGACCACGCAGGAATACGCCCGCGTTTTTTCCTCAAAAATGCTGGCCGGGTATTGCAGCAGGCCTTCGGTGTCGGTGTGGATGTTGTACAGATTCCAGCTGCGCAATTGCAGGTTGAATCCGCCGATTTGGAAATACTTTTTGTCGCGGGGCACCAGGGGCAGTGCGTCCGGCTTAAGGCCCGAGTGGGTGAGTATCAAACGCCCTGCCTGCGAAATAATATCGGCGACCTCTGGAAACTCTTTGCGCAAGTATTTGTTGTGTTTCTCAGCAAATCGGTAATAACTTTCGTTCAAGCCCGCTTCAATCATGCCGTAATAGGCCGCAAACTGGCCGTAGAGCGGCTCTACGTCGGCGCCAAATATATCTAAATTGCCAAGTATTTTCTTTTCCCAGCGCTTGCACAAGGCTTCACTCAGAAAGTTTTCGACAATGATGTAATCATTGGTAAATAGTTTTTTCATGCGCGCGCTCCGGAGTCGAAAATCGGTGTGTGGCCCCGGTCTTTCGGGGGCGTGGTCGGTGTACTATCGTCCCTGTAGCTTTGTCGCGGCTTACTTCAAACCCTTATTTTTCGGTAGCGCATTCCATGCCCATTTCTAAGAAAAAGCTTTTCGAACATCTCAGCCAAGAGGTTTACTGCCACCTGGGCGTCTCGCCGGTGCATGGCATTGGCGTATTTGCCATGCGCGCCATTCCCAAAGGGGTCAATCCCCTGCGTGCGCGCTTGAAGTTTGACGAAATCAAATACACGCACAAAGAAATCAAAGCCTTGCCACGCGGCGTGCGCAAAGAGATTGAGATGTTTTGCTATTACGACGACGACCATGTGTTTGTCCCCACCATCGGGATGAACTCCATGAATATGGCGGTCTACCTGAACCACTCTAAAACCCCCAATGTGGTTTACAAGAAAAATGGCCAGCTGATCACGCTGCGCGACATCAAAGACGGCGAAGAATTGATGATGGACTACGACATCAACTTCAACGCCGTTCACACCTTCGGCAAATAAGCGTCGGCGAGCGCTTTAGGTGGGTGGTGTGCGGTACACCTGGTTCCACTGCGTGGGGTCGAAATCGGTGTGCAGGGGCGAGGTGGTGTCCAGCGCCAATGCATGGTTGGCGTCGGTGATGGCCAGCGCGTAGATGGGCTCAAAGTCCGTCACAAACAGCGCTTTGTAGCCATAGTCGCCCACGGGCCCCAGGTTGTAGTACTGGTAGCCGTTTTTGGCCGTCCAGCGCGCCGCCAACAGGCAGGCGTAGATGCCGGGTGAGCGGTTTTTGTAGTCGGTGTTCCACTGGCAAAAGCTGCCGTACACCTGGTTGCGCTCCGGCAGAACCATGGACACATCGGTCAGCACCAGGTCGCCGTTGTCGGCATGCACTTGCAAAATCAATACGTCCAGATCGCGCACATAGTCCACGAAGCCTTCGATCTCTTGGGCATGAATTTCATACGCATCAAAGTGCTCGCTGCCCAGCGCAAAAATCTGCTCGACGGTAATGTCCTTGCCCGGCACCAATTGCTCGGTCACGGTGAAGTGCTTGTTCAGCTTGTCCAGCTCTTTGAACTTGCGCGCGCGTCGCTCGTCCTGCCAAAAGGCCTCGGAGCCAGCATGCACCAAGCCGTACTTGTCGTTGATCGGTACGCCATAGTTGCCTTCAGGGGGCAGGGCGTAGACGATGAAAGGCTTGCGCGCAGTGGCCAGCATCTCCGGCGTGACGTCAATATAGGGGCACAGAGCGTCCCAGCGGCTGGTGTAGTAGCGTGTCTCTTCGTGAAAGCTCTCGACGCACAGGTTCTCTGCGGTCCAACTCTGGTGGTGCAGCGTTTGCACCGTGGGCTCACCGCTGGTGACCGCCCAACCCGCACTGTGCTGGGCGTCGCTGCCCGGATGAAAGTCACTGGTCATGCCCGGCCTTTCTTGGCGGCCCCAGTGCGCTGCAGGGGCTCAAGGTCAAAGTAGTACGAATCCACTTTGTAGTTCGCACGCAAAAAAGCAGGGTCGGTCTTGGCCAGCGCCTGGATCGCCTGGTCCATCTGGCTCAGGTGGGTTGAGGCTTCACTGGCCGGGTCTGCGAGTTGCGCTTGGTAGGCAGGCATCAAAGGGCAGTCGGTATCAAAGTAATACGTTTTGGCCTTGGGGTTGTAGGCCAGGGGATAGAGCTTGCAGCTCAGCGGCTTGGCGTCACCCAAGGTGCAACCTGCATTGCCCAGGTGCTCGCAATTGCCTTCAATGCAAACGCTGCCCAGTCCTTTTTTCTCTTGCTTGGTGAGTGTGACTTCAAGGGCCGGAAAGCCCGGTTCGACGTGGCAGCACCGCTGGCATTGCGCGCAGTGGTCAAACAGCATGGTGTTCCTGCACAGACCTTGCGCTTGTGCAGCAAGGTGCACGCAAAAGTCCGTCATACGGGTTGAAAGCCAGCATAAGAAATCAGTAAGAGTGGGGTTCGCGAAACCGGAGTAAGTCGCCATGATATTCACTTTTTAGAACGATTTAAATAAATTCGTTTTTTCTTGTCGCGTAGTTTGCATTTTTGCGATTTTGTTTGCGGGCAAACCCTCGCCATGAGGAGCGCTTTAAGCGGCTTGTGCGCGCGTCTTTATGCTTAAGAAAAAGCAAATAATTCAGAGAAAGCAAATAGTATCTCTGAATGCCCGTCACACTCAATCACGCCGAAATTCTCCACCGCGCACACCACTTCGCCAAAGACTTTGCGGATGCAAAGTACGAGCTGGGCGAAGCGCAAAACTTCATTCGCGGCCTGTGTGATGTTTTTGGTTTTTCCAACAAGCGATTGGTCAGCTTTGAGCAACGCGTCAAAAAGCTCGGTGGCGGGCGCGGCCGCATCGATGGCTTTTATCCCGGCAAGCTCTTGATTGAAATGAAGTCGCGTGGAGAGGACTTGGACAGGGCCTACCAACAAGCCACCGACTACCTGCCCGGCCTGCGCGACGCGGAGCTGCCCGAGTACCTGTTGGTGAGCGACTTTGAGAACATGCGCTTGTACCGATTGGACGGTGTCACGCCCCCGCTGTGCCACACCCTGGCCGACTTTGCGCTGCACCTGGACGCCTACCTCTTTCTGGCGGGTTATGAGTCGCAGGCGCAGCAAGCCCAAATCGCGGTGGACGAGCACGCCGCGCGCAATATTGCGCAACTTCACGACGCCATGCGCGACGGCGGCTACAACGGCGTGGATTTGCAGCGCTATTTGGTGCGTCTGCTGTTTTGTCTGTTTGCTGAAGACACTGGTATTTTTGAGCGCGCCGGCAGCTTTGGCCGCTACCTGCGGCACCATACGCGCGAAGACGGGAGCGACTTGGACGGCGCGCTGCAAAACCTGTTTGACGTGCTCAGCCACGCCCCTGCGCAGCGCCCCAAAAATTTGCCCGCGGAATTGGCCTGCTTTCCCTATGTCAACGGCAGCGTGTTTGACGGCCAGCTGGCGCGCTGCTACTTCAACAGCACCGCGCGCAGCGTGCTCTTGCATTGCTCCGAGCATTTTGACTGGGCCCAAATCAGTCCGGCCATTTTTGGTTCGCTGTTTCAGGCCGTGATCCACCACGACAACGAGGGCATCACCGGCAAAAGCACCAAGCGGCGCGAGCTGGGTGCGCACTACACCAGCGAGACCAATATCCTGCGGGTGATCGGCCCCTTGTTTTTGGACGCGCTCAAGGCCGAACTGCTGGCAGCGCGCGGTCCCGGCGGCAGTGCACAGCGCTTGCAAAAGTTGCTCGAGCGCCTGCGCAGCATCAACTGCTTTGACCCGGCATGTGGTTGCGGCAACTTTTTGGTGATCGCCTACCGCGAGATCCGCCGCCTGGAGCTCGACGCGGTGGAAGGCCTGCAAGCCATCGAGAGCCGCAACCGCGCGGTCAGCGACACGCTGGACGTCAAGGAGTTTGGCTACATCCAGTGCGATGTGCACCAGTTCCACGGCATCGAAATCGAGCCCAGCGCCGCGCAAATTGCCACGGTCGCCCTGTGGCTTACCGACCACCAGGAGAACCTGCGCGCCAGCCGCGTGCTGGGCGGTAACTTCAACCGCCTGCCCCTGGTGCGCCGCGCCAACATCGTGTGTGCGAATGCGCTCATTACCGACTGGGCGTCGGTGCTCTTGCCGGAGCTGTGCGACTATGTGATTGGGAACCCGCCGTTTGTGGGCAAGAAGGAACAGTCTGCAGACCAAAAAGCCAGCTTTCAACCGGTGATGGACGCAGTGCATGGCGCTGGCGTGCTCGACTTTGTAGCGGCTTGGTATGTGAAGGCGGCGCGCTACCTCGCCGACGCTGCGGCGCGCACGGGGCAGGCGCCCAGCGCTCATGAGCCTGCGGCTCCCAAATCGCGCTCAGCACCTGCCCCATACGCGCCGCAGCGCAACCGCAGCTTCAGTGTGCGCACGCGCTGTGCGTTTGTGTCCACCAACAGCATCACGCAGGGTGAACAGGTGGGGGTGCTGTGGGGCTGGATGCTGGCGCAGGGCATGAAGATTCAGTTTGCCCACCGCACTTTTCAGTGGAGCAACGACGCCAAGGGCGTGGCGGCGGTGCACTGCGTGATCATCGGGTTTGGGACCGATGACTTGCCGGGCAAGACGATTTTTGATTACCCGGATATCAAGGGTGAACCGGTGGCGAAGGCGGTGCGCAACATCAATCCATATTTGGTGGATGCGCCAGATGTGGTGCTGTCCAAGCGAGGCGCGAGTATTTGTGGTGCCAAGTCCATGATGGAGGGCAGTGCACTGATCGACGACGGTCACTTTTTGTTGACTGAGGACGAGGCTGATGCAGTGCGTCGCCAAAATCCTGCGGCCGGCGCTTGGATACGCGCGTTGTTGAGTGGCGAGGATTTCATCAATGGGCGTGAGCGACAGTGCCTGTGGTTGGGCGATGCCGCACCTGCGCAATTACGCGCATCACCACTTGTTTTGGAGCGAGTTGCACGAGTTCAAGCATTTCGCGCCGCCAGCGCACGCGCGGCGACCCAAAAACTCTCGGATCTGCCAACACAGTTTGGGGAACTGCGGCAGCCGCAAGCGCAGTACCTTTTTGTGCCAAAAACTTCATCGGAACGCCGAGACTTTGTGCCCATTGCCTTCGTGCCAAGCGACGTCTTGGTCAACAACACCAGTCTTTTTATCGATCACGCCACGTTGTTCGATTTCGGTGTCATGTCCAGCACCATGCACAACGCATGGATGCGCACGACATGTGGGCGCCTCAAGAATGACTA
>CANBQX010000087.1 GCA_947371775.1 Comamonadaceae bacterium | reverse complement strand
GATGCCACCGGCCCCAAGCACTTGAACATCAAGCTGACCCGCGCCAAGCTCGAGAGCCTGGTCGAAGAGCTGATCGAGCGCACCATTGCGCCCTGCCGCACCGCGATCAAGGACGCCGGCGTGAGTGTGTCTGACATCCACGACGTGATTTTGGTCGGCGGTATGACCCGCATGCCCAAGGTGCAAGAAAAGGTCAAAGAACTGTTTGGCAAAGAGCCTCGCAAAGACGTGAACCCGGACGAAGCCGTGGCCGTGGGCGCCGCGATTCAGGGCCAAGTTCTGTCTGGCGACCGCAAGGACGTGCTGCTGCTCGACGTCACCCCTCTGTCTTTGGGCATCGAAACCCTGGGCGGCGTGATGACCAAGATGATCACCAAGAACACGACCATCCCCACCAAGTTTGCCCAGACCTTCTCGACAGCAGACGACAACCAGCCTGCGGTGACCATCAAGGTCTACCAGGGTGAGCGCGAAATGGCTTCGGCCAACAAGTCGCTGGGTGAGTTCAACCTCGAAGGCATCGCACCGGCTGCTCGCGGTACGCCGCAAATTGAAGTGTCCTTTGACATTGATGCCAACGGCATTCTGCACGTAGGTGCCAAAGACAAAGGCACCGGCAAAGAGAACAAGATCACCATCAAGGCCAACTCTGGTTTGACGGAAGCTGAAATCCAGCAGATGGTCAAAGACGCAGAGCTCAATGCCGCTGACGACAAGAAAAAGCTGGAGCTGATCCAAGCCAAGAACGAAGCCGACGCCAACATCCACAGCGTCAAGAAGAGCCTGACCGAATACGGTGACAAGCTCGAAGCGGGCGAGAAAGACAAGATCGAAGCGGCAATCAAAGACCTCGAGGCCGTGATCAAGAGCGACGACAAAGAAAGCATCTCTGCCAAGAGTGCTGCGCTGATGACCGCCAGCCAAAAGCTGGGCGAAAAGGTCTATGCCGAGATGCAAGCCAAAGAGGCGGCACAAGGCGCCGCACCGGGTGCGGCCGAAGGCCCCGCCCCTGCCGACGACAACGTGGTCGACGCGGAAGTCAAGGAAGTCAAAAAGGGCTAAACCCCAGGCAGCCTTGGCTGCTTAAAAACCTGCCGCGCTGAACGCCCCACGGAGTTCAGCGCGGCTTTTCTGTTGCTACGGAGCACCTATTCGCCATGGCCAAACGAGATTTTTACGAAATTCTGGGCGTCGCCAAGAACGCGTCTGACGAGGAAATTAAAAAGTCCTACCGCAAGCTGGCGATGAAGTTTCACCCCGACCGCAACCAGGGTGAAGCGTCCAAAGAGGCGGAAGCCAAATTCAAAGAGGCCAAAGAGGCCTATGAGATGCTCTCGGACCCGCAAAAGCGTGCGGCCTACGACCAACATGGCCACGCCGGTGTGGACCCCAATATGCGCGGCGGGCCTGGTGCCGAAGGCTTTGGCGGTTTTGCCGAAGCCTTTGGTGATATTTTTGGCGACATGTTCGGCCAACAGCGTGGGCGCGCTGGCGGCGGACGCCAGGTCTACCGCGGCGGTGACCTGAGCTATGCCATGGAGCTCACGCTGGAAGAAGCAGCCAGTGGAAAAGACTCCCAAATCCGCATTCCCACGCACGAAAACTGCGAGGTTTGCGCAGGCACAGGCGCCAAGCCCGGCACGCAAATCAAATCCTGCGGCACCTGCGGCGGCGCAGGCGCAGTGCAAATGCGCCAAGGCTTTTTCAGCGTTCAACAAACCTGCCCAACCTGCCGCGGCGTGGGCAAGATCATTCCCGATCCTTGCACGGCTTGCGCAGGCCAAGGCAAGATCAAGCGCCAAAAAACCCTGGAAGTCAAAATTCCGGCCGGCATCGACGCGGGCATGCGCATTCGCAGTGCTGGCAATGGAGAACCTGGGACCAACGGCGGGCCTTCCGGCGATTTGTACATTGAAATCCGGCTCAAGAAGCACGACATCTTTGAGCGCGATGGTGACGACCTGCATTGCAACGTCCCCATCGGCATGGTGACGGCCGCGCTGGGTGGCGAAATTGACGTGCCCACCCTGGCAGGCGAAGCAGCGATTGACCTGCCTGAGGGCACGCAATCGGGCAAGCAGTTCCGCCTGCGCGGCAAGGGCATCAAAGGCGTGCGCTCCAGCTACCCTGGCGACCTGTATTGCCACATCACGGTGGAGACGCCTGTCAAACTCAATGAAAGTCAGCGCAAGCTGCTGCGCGAGCTCGACGAGTCGTTCAAAAAAGGCGGCAGCAAGCATTCGCCCTCGGGCGACAGCTGGAAAGACAAGCTCAAAGGCTTCTTCAGCTAAGGGCAGCGCAAGCGTACCGTAGTGGCCATGAACCCGCAGTTAAGCCCCCCTTACCTGACGGCTGCCTTTTATTTGTTTGTCGATCTGCCCGACTTCGCGCAGCGTCGGGCACCCCTGCTGGACTTGTGCCTTGCGCGCAATGTCAAAGGGCTGATTTTGCTGGCCCGCGAAGGCATCAACAGCACGATCGCAGGGGCCCAAGAGGACGTGCAGGCGGTACTGGCTTTTCTGCGCGCTGACCCGGCATTCGCCACCTTGGTGCACAAAGAGTCCTGGTCGAACAAAGCGCCCTTTCACCGCATGAAGGTGCGGCTGAAAAAAGAAATCGTGACCATGGGCGTACCGGGCATCAGCCCCACGACCGGCGCTGGCACCTATGTCAAACCGCAGGATTGGAACGCACTGATCAGCGCGCCCGATGTGGTGCTGGTGGACACGCGCAATGACTACGAGGTCGAGATCGGTACCTTTGCGGGGGCGCTGGACCCGCGCATCCAAACGTTCTCGGAGTTGCCTGCCTGGGCCGCGCAAGCACCCGCCCTGCAAGCGCGCGACGGCAAAAAACCCCGGGTCGCCATGTTCTGCACCGGCGGCATACGCTGCGAAAAGTCCACCGCCCTGCTGCGCGCCCAAGGCTTTGACGAGGTCTACCACCTCGAGGGTGGCATTCTGAAATACCTCGAAACAGTACCCGCCGAGGAGAGCCTCTGGCAAGGCGAATGCTTTGTGTTTGATGAGCGCGTGTCGGTGGGCCACGGCCTGCAGCCTGGCGACCACCAGCTCTGCCGCTGCTGCCGACAGCCGCTGCCTGAGGGTGCACTGCACTCCCCGCAGTACGAGGCCGGTGTGAGCTGCCCGCGCTGCTTTAGCGTGAGCACGCCAGAGCAAAAAAACAGCGCCCGTGAACGCCAGCGCCAATGGCTGCTGGCCAAGGCGCGCGCGCAAACGCATATTGGACGAATGGCCGATTAAAGCCTTGGCACTGGCGGGTGCGCAGTGCACCGAGCACCCGGGCACTGTCAAGAGCGTCTGTCAAAAAGCGCCTGTCAATTACACAAATTGATCGGGGGCAACTACCGCCCTTGTCGCTAAGCGCCTTGGATTACCATCTTGGCGAAACCCCTACCACTGCCCATAGGATGGACCGCCGTGACTGCCATAGAAATTGACACTTCCGCCACCCCACCCCACGTCGTCTTGCGACGCGATGCGACGGCGACCCCCTTACCGGCTTTGTGGTTGCGTGCCCGCAGCTACGACCCCAGCCAGCGCGATACCGTGACCGGCCAACGCCTGATGAACCCCCATCAGCTACCCACCGACTTGCACCTGACGTCAGCAAGCTGGAACGCAGACCACTCGCAAGTTCATTTGGCCTTCAGCGACGGCTTTGCGGGCGACTTTGATCCCCAGGAGTTGATCGCAGGCAGCGTGATCTCGGAAGAATGCCCAGCGCCCCAGCCGTGGACTGCGGACCTCTCGCCCCAGCCGACCTATGCCTGGAACGATCTGGCCCAAGACGAGGTTCTGCACCGTGCCCTGCGCGACTTCATTACCCGTGGCTTTTTGCTGGTTCACGGCAGCCCCACCCAATCGGATTCGATTCTCGAGGTGGCAAAGCGCTTTGGCTTTGTGCGCGACACCAACTTTGGCGCCTTTTTTGAGGTGTACTCCCGCCCCGGCTCCAACGATCTGGCCTACCGCCCGGTGCCCTTGGGCCCGCACACAGACAACCCCTACCGCGATCCGGTGCCGGGCATACAAATCCTGCAATGCCTGCAAAACGAAACCTCCGGCGGTCTGTCCACTCTGGTGGACAGCCTGGCGGTCGCAGCTCAAGTGCGCGCCGAAGACCCCGAGGGCTTTGCGCTGCTAAGCCGTGTGCCAGTGCGCTTTGAATACCGCGATGGGGACAAAGCCCACCTGGTCGCGGTCACCCCGCTGATTGAAGTCGATGGCCTGGGCCATATGACGGGTGTTCACTACAGCCCACGCCTGGACGATATTCCACTGATGTCGGAGGCAGACACCCGCCGCTACCACGCAGCACGCAAGCGCTTTGGCGAACTCTTTGAAGACCCGCGCTACGAACTGCGCTTTAGGCTCGATCCAGGCTGGTTCATGATGTTTGACAACAACCGGGTCTTGCATGGCCGAACCGAGTTCAAACCGGCCGAAGGCCATCGCCAACTGCAAGGCTGCTACATTGACCGGGACGGTCCACGCAGCACCTACCGCATTCTGAGTCGCCGCTTCGGCGCCTGAGGTTTGTACATCCCTACTGCGCTCACCCACAAGGCTTCACCATGAAACAAGTTGCATTCACCCAGATGAAAGATGGCACCGCGGAGGAATACCAATTCCTGCAAAGCCTGGAGCATGACTACATTCGCGGTCTGCCGGATCGCCTGCTGAGTGCGCTGAAAGGACTGGGCGACTCGCTGCAGGGTTACCAAATCAGCCGCTTGGAACATTCACTGCAAAGCGCCACCCGCGCCGAGGCCGATGGCGCCGATCTGGAAACGGTGGTCGCCGCGTTGGTGCACGACATTGGTGATGCGCTGGCTCCCGAGAACCACTCGCAAATGGCGGCGGCCATACTGCGTCCTTATGTGCGCGCCGAAGTGACCTGGGTGATTGAAATGCACGGTCTGTTTCAGATGAAGTACTACGCCCACCATTACGGCAACAACCCCGACGGCTACCTCGCCTACAAAGACCACCCCTGGTTCAATAGCTGCGCCCGTTTCTGCGAACTCTACGACCAAGCGGCCTTTGACCCGGCCTACCCGACAAAACCCTTGTCCTATTTCGAGCCGATGCTGCGCGAAGTATTCAGCCGCAAGCCTTTTGAACCGTCGGTGCTGAAAGAGACTGCCTGATTAGTGCTGCGGCTAGCGGTGCAAAACGCACATCAAAGCCCCATGCAACCATTCGAAAAATTCAGTGTATTGGTACTGCCAGGACGCGAAGGCGCGGGGGCGGGGCATTGGCAAACCCTGTGGGAAATGGCTTTTCCTGAATTCGTGCGCGTTCAACAGTCGGATTGGGTACACCCTGTTTATTCTGAATGGGAGAAGCAACTCACCATTGCGATTCGCAGCGCCACGAAGCCTGTGCTTTTGATTGCGCACAGCGCCGCAACCTCTCTGACCATGCGCTGGGCTTTTGACCAGCCGGAACTGGCGCGCAGAATAGCAGGCGCATTTCTGGTCGCGCCCACAGACCGTGATGTGCTCGAAGGGTCTTCGAATAACCCGGTTCAGGGTTTTGGTCCGATGCTTCTGCGACCCTTGCCTTTTAAATCCATGGTGGTGGCCAGTCGAAATGATCCTTATGTCTCGTTCGACAGAGCACGCATTTTTGCGAATGCTTGGCAGGCAACATGGGTCGATGCGGGAAACAAGGGACATTTCGACATGGAGGCCCAACTTGGTGTTTGGCCGCAAGGGCTTGTGGCCTTGGGTCAGTTCATGAGCTCGCTTTGATGCGGTGGACTCTCTGACTCTCTTTGCCTAAAACCCTTTGCTGATCTCCAGCCAAGCGCTTCCATGGGCTGAATCAGAGCCAGCCAATTGGCTGGGCTGCGCACCCATCGAACGGGCGATGTACAAGCGCGCATTCCAGCGTGACGCCCCCCTCCAATCCAAACCCACACCCACGCCGCTGATACTTGCTTGGTTGTCTCCACCGCTCCACGGCGAGCGGTTGATTTGCACCCCCCCCGCGTCGGCAAACAACACGGCGCGCCACTGGCCCGCGGTCAGCCCATCCAGGGGCAAGTTCTGGCGCAGCTCCACACTCACCAATTGACCCGAGTCGCCGGACAGAACGCCCGGCTCGTAGGCCCGCACACTGCGCGCACCACCGAGCGAGAATTTTTGTGATGTGTCTAAATTGTTCCTTGCCCATTGGCCATTGAAGCTCACCCACAGACTTGTTTGCGACCCCAAGGTCTGGTTGCGCTCCAAGCCCATATTCAACAGGCTGAAGTTACCTTGGGTTTGTGCACTGCTTGCATCGGCGCTTTGCGCAGCATCGTTGTCAAAACTGACGCTGCCCGTATGAAATCCCAGGCTGGCACTGCTACTCCCACCGCCACCCCAAGCATCGACGCCCTGGGCCTGCAAATCCAAGCCCAGCACCTTGATCTGACGATCCGTCAGTACGCCAGTGCTGTCCACGTCGTCGCGCAAGGTCGAGCTATCAAATTGCAGACGCGCAGTCACCTGCCTTGAGGTGCTGCGCGCAAGGTAGTTGCGCAACCAAACGCTGTTTTGTTGTGCGCTCCCATGGGCGTTCAGATTTTGCGCAGTGTCCCCTAATGCGTATTTGAGAGACGACAGGGCTGCGCCCAAGGTTGGACCTCGTCCTGTCAGTGGAATCTCATAGCTCACGCGCCCGTAGCCCAGGCCGCTGCCAGAGCTCAGCGCGGACAGGCCCAAGGTATCGCCCCGGCGAACGGGGTTGTACCACTGCAGGTTGGCCGCCATGCGTTGGCGTCCCGTATAACGTCCACCATAGCTGTCCAAGGTCGCGTCAGCGTTGAAGCCCGCTCCAGGCTGTACATCAAGCACCAAGTCCGACGTACCTACAGCTTGCCCAGGGCGCATCACTACGGCAGGAAGAATGCCAGGCACATCCAAGAGTAGCTGCAAGACATCTTCGATCGTGAACTGCTGAATCACCAATCCGGGTTGCACTCCTGCCAGCGTGTCACGCAAGAAATCGGTGTTCACAATGCTGTGATTGTTCAATTCGACTTCGCCTATATGGGCTTCAATGACTTGGACAGTAACGCTCCCTTGGTCAATGGTTTGAACCGGAATAATGGCGCGCGCCAACGGATAGCCCGACTTGCGGTAAAACTCCGTGATTGCATATATCGCGTCACTGAGTTGGGGCAAAGTCAGTTTTTGACCCTCTACATGTGCCACCAAGGCATGCAGCGTTGGAGTATCAAAGACGGTATTGCCAGTGATACGGATCTGCCGCAGAACAAATGGACTGGTTTCAGGCAGTGGCACCTCGGGGGCAGCCTGAAGACGTAAGGGGCTGCTGATCTTGGGACGAATGAATTCGACCGAGGGCATGATCTCTTGAAGCAACCTACCAGCATTGGGAAGGTTGGGCACAGTTTGTGCCTGAGTTCCGCCATTGCTAAGGGCTAGACCCACCAAAAACAGACGAGGAAACACACCCCGTCGCAGATTGACTACGCCAGGGTAAAAGGTTCGTGTTACCAAGCGCCCTCCGGCAACTTCACGCCTACACCCTGCAGCGTCGCAACACCTGACATACGGGTGCTAGCGAAGGTTTGGCTCAGTGCCCCGACAGTGGCACCTGCATTGGCTGATGAATCACTGTAGGCAAGTGGACTCGCCTCTCGGTAGATTTTTAATTGCTTGATGGTCAGCGTTCCGTTGTTGGCCGTAATCAGGTAGTTGCCGTTGGCGAGGCTGCTGGCGTCGATGGTGTAGCTGCTTTCCGGGCTAGACGCTGTGGCCAAAGTACTCAAGCTGCCTAAGCTATCGCCATCGACCAGACCCCGGCTGGTGCCGGTGCCGTCCGGGGCCACGGTGTAGGTGAGCGCCGGGTTAGCGTCTCCGTAGGTCTTGCTTAGGTTGTCTGCAGTCACCGTGACGGGGCGTGGGGTGATGGTGAGTGTGCCGTTGTTGGCCGTGATGCGGTAGTTGCCGTTGGCAAGGCTGCTGGCGTCAATGGTGTAGGTGTTCACGCCGCTTAAGCCGGTGGCAGTAGTACTCAAGTTGCCGCTCAAGCTGTCTCCATTGACCAAGCCCCGGCTGGCGCCGGTGCCGTCCGCTGCGACTGTGTAGGTGAGCG